>JBOFUD010000517.1:0-2074 GCA_051652385.1 Flavobacterium sp. | reverse complement strand
TTTAAAATTTCCATTGTCAGCTTCTTTCATTGCACCAATGTAAAATTTTCTACTTTCACCTTCTCTGTGATATAGTTCTAAAGGTTTGTATCCGAGTTTTAAAGCAACAACATTCATTAAGATTCTACCAGTCCTTCCGTTGCCATTATTGAAAGGATGAATTTTTATAAATTCATAATGAGCATAAACCAAACAATCAATATGTTCTTCACGATTTTTGGAAATAGAAATTTTAAAATTTAAGTTGTCAATAAATTGATACATTGAATGTAAAACCATATTTGGTTTTGGAGGTAAAAGCTGTCCAACAGAAACTTCTGTTTTTCTCCATTTCCCAGCCCAATTATAAAGTTCGCTAAAAGCTATTTTGTGTATTTCTAAAATTAAAGTAGTCGAAAGTTCAATATCAGTTTCTAATTCAAAAATATAGAGCTCCGATTTAGCAATACCAGTAGCTTCAAATTCATTGATTTGATTTTTGTCAGTTAAGCCAAGTAAATTATCATCAGGAAATGGTGTCCAGTTAGTTTGATTATCATCCATTTTTCAAAGATAATGTTTTTTTTATCTATTCCGTGAGGGTGCATTACTGCTAACGTTTGGCTACTACACGCCGTTTGGGGCGTACAAAAAACAATGTATCGGACAAGCCAAATCCTTGCAAACACAAACTAATTATTAACTAAATCACGATGCCCAAATCCGTTGTAGCGTGTGTTGAACTGACACCCTACCGGGTGAATCCAATCCTTCCCAAAAATACGTATATTTATTGTAAATCAATACTGATAGATATGACTATTTTAAAAAAAGCGAGCTAGGGATAGTCCCCTTAAATCCGGTGGCTTGTGAGCTACTTTTGGAGTTGTCCAATGTGATGAATGCCAAAGGCTATGCGCCCAAGAGCGTCGTGAATTACCTTCGAGAAATGCGGTACCTCTTTGCACATTTCAACGATCAAAATCCTCGGGATTTAGTCCATAAAGACCTGGTGGGGTATTTGAATTTTGTAAAAAATGTGCACGGAGTGGGACGCGATAAATGTAGGCTTTTTGCCGCTGCTGCCAGTTTTTTCTACAAACATATTTTTAGAACCCCACTGGTTTTTGCCACCGAATTGTATCCCCGAAAAGAGTTCCGACTTCCTGATATTCTCTCACAGGAGCAAGTGATTCATTTGCTGCAAAGCATCAAAAATCCCAAACACAAACTCATTATCGGCTTGTTTTACGGCACTGGAATGCGACTGGGGGAACTCTGCGGTTTAAAAATGGACTGTATCGACCGCAAGAGTTTCCAGATCAAAATCGTAGGCGGCAAGGGCAATAAGGACCGATTCACGCTTTTGCCCAAGCACCTTTTGCCCGAAATGGAAACCTATTACCGGCACGCACGTCCCAAAATCTACCTTTTTGAAGGGCATAAAGCGGGATTACCACACAACGAACGCAGTATTCAGGACGCAGTGCGCAAGGCCATGAAAGAGAGCGGACTCGAGCGATTTAGTTTTTCCTCGCATTCGCTTCGGCATTCTTTTGCCACCCATTTGCTCGATCAAGGCAATGATATTCACACCATCAAGGAACTTTTGGGACATTCGAAGATAGAGACTACAATGATTTATTTGCACCTGCAACAAAAAAAGCGCGCGACACTTTGTTCTCCTTTGGATTTTTTATTAAACCAAAATGAATGACCTGCAAAAGGTTTTTCAACAGGCCTGCGCCAAAGGATTTAACGAGTATTCCAAAGGTGTTTTTGATCAATTGTCGCGTTGCCACACCGCCAAAATGGGCTACCACCGCCTGAAATGCGACGCTCCAAACTGCCAAAAAGAGCAGTTTCAATACCACAGTTGTGGCAATCGGCATTGTCCGAATTGTGGTGGACTCAAACGCGAACAATGGATCGTAAACAGGATGAGTGAGTTGTTGCCTACACCTTATTATCACTTGGTTTTTACCTTGCCCCACGAATTGAACCCGCTGATTATTGGCAACCGAAAGGCGTTATTCCAACTCCTTTTTGATGCCGCTTCGCAGACCATTATGAATCATAGTCGAATGACCGATTA
>JBOFUD010000516.1:0-2292 GCA_051652385.1 Flavobacterium sp. | reverse complement strand
ATTCAAGGGTTGATCTAGATTTTTTCGTACCATTAGCATGTAAAAGTAACTGTATTGCTCGTTGAAATCTAAAGCAGCTATCCCGTAACTTTTTAATAATTTTATGTTGCCAATAGCCCCTAACATTTTGCTTTTGGGATGAAATGTATCGACGTAGGCCATCATGCTGTACACTTGAATGGCATCAGAGATCCAGTTGTCTTTTCTGGGATCTAGTCGCAAAGTAGTTTTGAGATAATTATTTAAAAAAGTCTTTAAAAACTGCAATTCAAATATAAAATCCTTACGAAATGGACTTAAAAACGTAGGTAGCTGATTGAGGCCATAAAACGGATTTCGTTCGTAATCAGCTTGAGAAATCGTTATTTTTGCTTGTGGTAAGGTACCTAATGTAGACCGCGCAAAATGCGCAATCTGATCAATTAGTATTGCTTTTTGAATAGGATCAATTTGATAGTCTTTTAAGTTGGTTTCTATTTCTAGAAAGTCGTTTTTGAAAGTAGCAAAACTTTTTTTGGTTTCAATAAATAAACTAAAGGAGTTTCTGTTTTCGCCCTTTAAATGTATGGTTTTTGCTTTTGCGTTTGAGGTTTCTTGAACAACATTTAGATCAGTAGTAAGTGAGAAAGTAGCTGGTATTTTTATCTCCATTAGATAGTTGGCCACATCATTAGAAATATCGTCTAAATTGGCGTTACTATTGATGATAAATTGATGATTCTCGTAGCGTGCCGGAACAAGAAACCAATCTTTCAAGGTCATCTTTTGGGGTGAATAGCCGATTCCTGTAAAGCGATCATTTGGAATTTTGGCGGTATAAATGAGCTGAAAACTTACCTTTTGATTCGGTATTAATGGTTTTTGAAGCGTAATTTCAACAATGTCAGGATGTTTCTCTAACCTTTTCCAAAGCATTGCTTCATGTTCTTGGTTTTGAATATTCAAGTTTTTGGTAGCACCATATTCTTCCTTTTTTGCCAAATGGAAGCCTCTATAAAATTCATCCGAAAACCGACCCGCCAATGGTGTGGTAACTCCAGAATAGGCATGATTCCAGTCGTTTAGAACAATGCTGTTGAGCGTGTCATTACTCGAATTTAGATATTCAATTTCTTGTGCTACATACATTGACTTCTCGGACCAATTAACACTTACCTTGAGGTTAATTTGATGCTGGGCGCTTATCCATTGCGATACAAAAAAAATCAAAACAGTAGTAAGAAAGGAAAAATAACGCATCTATTTTGAGCTGGTTTTAGTGGTGATTTGCACTTGCTAAAAATACAGATTATAGTTGAAAGCCTGGGTTTCTAAAAAATAAAACTGTCAAAGAAGACAGTTTTACATTCTAAAAATTTGGACTCAAATCATATTTCTTATAAAATTTATCCAAAACATCTACGACTTCGTCTTCACTATCAACGATTTTGAATAAATTCAAGTCTTCTTCACTCACGGTATGTTCTCGTTCTACCAATACATTTTTTATCCAATCAATCAAACCCGACCAGAAACTGGTGCCTACCAAAATAATAGGAAATTTTCCGATTTTTTTAGTTTGAATTAAGGTAATGGCTTCAAACAATTCATCTAGTGTTCCAAATCCTCCAGGCATTACTACAAATCCTTGTGAGTATTTTACAAACATCACTTTTCGAACAAAGAAGTAGTCAAAGTTTAAGTTTTTATCATGATCAATGTAGGGATTGAAATGTTGCTCAAAAGGCAATTCAATATTCAATCCAACCGATGTTCCACCACCTAAATGGGCTCCTTTATTTCCGGCTTCCATGATCCCAGGACCGCCACCGGTTATGATTCCGTAACCCGCTTTACTAATTTTATATGCAATTTTTTCGGCCAATAAATAATATGGAGTCTCGGGTTTAAGTCGTGCCGATCCAAATATGGTCACGCATGGGCCAATGCGACTCATTGTTTCGTATCCATTCACAAATTCCGACATGATTTTGAAAATCGCCCAGCTGTCATTGGTGCGAATTTCATTCCATGTTTTGCGCTTCAATTTATCTTGAATTATTTTGTCTTCATCGTTGTCAAAATCTTCTATTCTCATATGCTTTTTTATTTGATTATTATCTTTGATGGATTGTTATCCGTTTTGTATAATAGTGTGACACATTTTCAACGGATTAAAATCTTTGCTACAATATAGTCGTTCCTACGGACCTTTTTTTTAAAATATGTTGATGTGTTTCTTATTTCTTGCTGCCAACGGATTAAAATCTGTTGCTACAATATAGTCGTTCCTACGGAACTTTTTTTAAAATT
>JBOFUD010000515.1:0-2328 GCA_051652385.1 Flavobacterium sp. | reverse complement strand
TTTCTGCACTTGAAAAACAAAATAATTTACTAAAAGAATCCATTTCAAGAAATGAAGAAAACGAATTAAATTCTACATTTTTAGTTGGAATGCCCTATAGTGAAACCTTCAAAGTTGGAAAAAAAGATAGTATTGAAATCTTACTTCATTCATCCTCAAAAAAATTTCCAAAATATGAAATATATAAAGTAGAAGATAAAAAAGAGATTAAAATTGGAGAAAGCGAGAATAGTAAATTTAATTTCAATTTTACACCAACATCAATTGAAGATAATAATCCAAAACTATTTGTGAAAATGCCATATGAGGGAAATATAATTAAAATACAATGTGAATTAATGCTAAATGTGGAAAAGTAAACTACTGGTAACAGCCGTTACAAGAGATTTGGGCATTAAGCTAAATTTAAATATGGTATTATACTTGGAAAATTTGGCAAATCCGAAAGATTACGCTTTTTTAATCCCAAACCTCGTGTAGCGCCAGAACGTCAGGCTGTGAAAAAACCTCTTTTTTACACAAAAATCCTCAAAATTCAAGATGCTACGATTCCAATAAAGCCTTTTAAGAAGGCTCTTTTTTTAGGCAGCTAAGTTGGGTTTTCTAAAAAGGAAAGCGGATTTAAGCGCTATATACTCCATTTTCAGCAAAAACAAGACTTTTGCCTTGTAGGGTGAGTTCCATTTTTGGAGTTTGGCAATGAGTTCGGGAACGCCCAGTATATTGATACTGCGTTTGATGTTGTACACAAGCATAATTAAACTGTGTTCGCCATTTACTTTTTCGAGTCCCGTTAGATTGGTATGATTGTAGCCCCATTGCCGCTTAATGGTGCCAAAAATGTGTTCGTTGATCTCTTGGCGTTTACGGTAGAGTTGAGCGTTGGCGTGATAGCGTTTATTGTTTTCTTCTACGGCATCGGCATATTGACTGCGATCTATATCGCGACCCGCCTTTCTGCTGGTGCATAACTGTTGTACGGGGCAAGTTCTGCATTTAGAAGTTCTGTATCTTTTGAAGGTATAACTTTCTTTGTCGGTTTTCTTATGCCAGTGGCCTGTGGTGGTAAGGGTTTGGCCTTGTGGACAGGTGTAGGTATCGTTGTTTGCGTTGTATTGGAACTTAGAGATCAAATAGCCTTCCGCTATTTTTTCTTTGTTTTTTCCTTGTTCGGGTTGCGCTACAATGGTTGTGATGTTGGCTTGTTTACAGATTTCTATTTGCTTGCCGTTATGATAGCCTTTATCTACTAGGGCGGTATACGTTTCTAAGGATAAATTCTCCTTAGCTTCAATGGCAATGGCTGACAAGGCGCTGCGGTCGTTCTTGTTGATGGTGTGCGTGGCTACCACCAGATTGTGTTTGCTGTCTACAGCGGCTTGCAGATTGAATGAAATTTCAACTACTTGTCCTTGTACTAATAGCGCTCTAGCATCGCTATCGGTGGTGCTTATTTGGGGTTCACCACTAACTTTTAGTTTTTCTTCTAAGAGTTCGTAGCGGATTTTATTTTTCTTTAATCGCTCTATTTTTTGTTGGATGTTTTGGATTTGGGTTGGGTTTTCTTTTACATCATTTTCCTCCAAAGCATCAAGATACTCTTGGGTTTTGGCTTCAATATATTCAAAATGTTGGTCGATTTTCTTTTGATTAAAATTCGCTTTCTTACTATTATGAGCGCGACTTTTGGTACCATCAATGGCAATGATTTCGCCAGCAATCAAGTCGGCATCCTTAAGAAAGGAAACAAACACTTTGAACATTTTTTTCAATCCCGATGGATTGTGTTTTCTAAAATCAGAGATACTGTGATAATTGGGAACAATACCACACAAAAGCCATTGCATTTCAATATTGCGAATACACTCTTTTTCTAGCTTTCTCGAACTTCTTAGTCCATTGAGATATCCATAAAGATAGAGTTTAAGAAACACTTTTGATTCGAAGCTAGGACGACCTTCGCTTTTAAGAATTCGAGTCGTAAAACCAAGCGCTTCAAGCGAGATGTTCTCTACGAAAGCTTCGATAAAACGCACCGGATTATCAAGAGTAATTTTGTCTTCTAAACTATTTATTTGTAATTGTTGGCGGGAAATTCCTTGGATGTGTTGCATGTTTAAATATACGAAAAATCCTGTTTTAATGAAAATGTTTTGTTATATTTGTTACGAACCAAACGGAAGTTTTTTCACAGACTGACGTTGTGTGCTATGCTACGACAGACGATAAACTGAAAACAGAATGATGGACAAATTATTTTTTTTGACAATTTTACTATCGCCATTTCTTTTGCTGACAACGTACATAATGACAGCGAAACATAAATCA
>JBOFUD010000514.1:0-3116 GCA_051652385.1 Flavobacterium sp. | reverse complement strand
GCGGTAGTGCTGATTGGATTTGATTATTGCTTTGCAAAGAAACGCATTATTCTTTAGAAATGATAGTTTTTATGGCTTCCCAAATGCGTTTTGAAGCCTCTTGTGGTGGATGCTGGTTGATGACTTCAAACCATTTTTGGGCGTTGACGATAGTTGATTGAGGGGTTACCATTCCTTTCTCGATAATTCCTGCAATGGCTTCTGGACTATTAATCCATAAAACGGCATCGCTATTGGGCATGGAGCGAAAGTGAACGTAATTGTATATTTTTTTTACCGACCAATTGCCAATTTTTTTTGCAGCAACATCATAATTGATAAAAGCACAAGGTTTGTGGTGGGCGACATAATCAAAAACCATGGAAGAGCCTAAATTGACCACTAACTCGGTATGGGCTATGGTATTCATTTGTAAATCAATATCCTCTGAAGTAGGCAAAATGGTATTCCAACCTTCCCCAATTCTTTGCCACAAAGGAGCTATTGGAACAATTACATCTTTATAATTTTCTAAAACCTGATGATAACGAGTAGAAAAATCAACGGGACATCTTCTAAAAATAATGCCTAAAGCATGACCTTTTTGATTCAACTCGCGCACAGCTTTGGCCACATCTTCTAAATAGTTGGAATCATCTGGACAAGTAGTTACATCATCACCTGAATAACAAATGTATTTCTTGTCAAAATCTAAGTGGTGCTGCTTAAAGAAATCTTCTCTTGACAGTATCTTGGACTTATCAAAATGTGACTCAAATTGTGGCGTTCCCGTTACAAAAACCTGTTCCGCTTTGAGGTAAGGATAATAGAAAAGCAATTCTTTTTTCATCAAATCACTCCAAACCATATAATAATCGGTTTCGACCACCATCGTCGCTTTGGGTAAATTATCCCAAGAAAAAATAAAAGTCACGGTGGGAATACCCAATGCTTGCGCTGCCAACAATGGGGCAATAGCTGTCATCGGGCGTTGATTCGTGCAAAAAACCAAAGCAGGTTGCTCCTTTTGCAAGGTTTCCAAACACTGATGATAATACAAGGTTTTACGTTCTTCTTCTTTGATTTTTCTTCGAATGCGTTGCAATCCAAAAGAGGAAGAATGGGTAAAAGTCAATACTTGTGTAGCACTACTTTTTATAGCCTTTTTTAGAGTAGCATACGAAAAAGGGAAGCGATACGTATCATAAACCTTGTCTTTAGTTTTTCGAATATTTAAATGTAACTCTATTTGCTTGCGCGCATTTTTATAGGTTTCGGTTAGCGGATGGGATTTGGAATATTCAATGGTAATCTCCTTAAAACCTAGTGTTTTTAAATCAAAAGGAGTGTTATTCCAAAACACGAGGTCGAAGTTTTCTTTTTCGCCCATAGCATGAAATTCCGAATAGGCAAAGTTTCGAAGTCCAACGCCATCGGGTAAGAGGATGACTATTTTTTTTGGGGGTGTCAAATTTTTATTTTTATTTAAAGTTATGTAACCCTATCAGAGTTCAAAACTCAGATAGGGTTAGAACGTTGAAAGGCTTAGAAAAAAGGATTAAACTCGGCTACTCTATCAAAACGCTAGCAATCAAACCACAATCTTGATCCTCATTATGATAGTTTACAAAATTTTCTTTAGACCCATAAATGGAAAGAACCGCATCCCTGCTCAATTTAGTAGGCCTATCTGAAAGAACACTTCCGTAGGAAGACCATGGATATTCAGTGGCCGTTTTAGTAAAACCATGATGAACTGGGTTATTATGAATGTAATAAATCAAATTTTGTAAATATCTTTCATTAGTAATTACCTTTCGTTCAAAAGGTTTCTCAAATAAACTCCCTGTCCTTTTGTAACGCTTGTTGATAGCTTGAGTATAAGCATTAAATAAATGTCCAAATTGTTTGGAAGCATCCAAAGTGGTAGGCTTTTCAACGGTTGAATATTCCAATTCGCTCCTCAAAACTTCGGATGATTCGCGAACATATACCAAAACATGAAAATGATTCTTTAGTAAACACCAAGCAAAAGTCTCAGCTATGGGATGAATATATTGTTGGTACAATTTTAAAAAATACTCATAATTACCCGGATCAAAAAAAATATCGATTCCATTATTTCCCCTATTGTAAATATGATAATACTTACCCGGAGCTAAAGGCTCTTTTTTATACTTTTCGTGTACCATCTTTTACTATTTCGATTTGTTTATTTTAACCCTTTCAGAGTCTTAACCCTTTCAGAGTTCGAAACTCTGAAAGGGTTAAAAAAGTTTTATAAATCTAAACTAATAAAAATTAAGTTTTCAAACTACAAAAACTATCAACACTTTCAATACTTTCCGAGTAACTTTTTAAAAACATTCTCCAAATCCAAAATAATAAAAATCGTGTTTTTAGTATAGAATTCTAGTAGTTTAAAACCCTTTCAGAGTTCGAAACGCTGAAAGGGGTAGCATCTCAGAAAGCGGTAACATTTTATCTATCTCTAAACTGTTTCTGATGATTTCGATTCCAAATCGTTTCTTTTTCTAGGCATTCCAAAAATAATTGGGCACTATTGCCTTGTCCAAAATCCGAATCGGCCCTCGTGATTTGATGCCCATCGATAGCCTTTAGTGCGGCGACAATCGACGTGGTTTCATAAGTCACATGGAGGATATCGGCATGCACCGCTCTGTTTTGTTGGCGGGTTCCAATGTTAATAATTGGAATGCCATAATAAGGCGCTTCTCGTATTCCGGCACTACTATTTCCGATAATAAATTGGCTGTTTTTTAATAAGGTCAAGAAATATTCAAAACGCAAGGAGGGAATAATTCGGAATCTAGGATTTCCGTGTAAGGCCTTGTAGGCTTGCAACACCAATCGGCTTCCTAAATCATTATTGGGGTACACCAACAAATAATTATGATGGTCTTCGAGTAAAGCCGCAACAAATTGTGTGGCATACTGTTCCATATCGGCAATCTCGGTGGTTACCGGATGAAACATGGCAATCGCATAGGCGTCAAAATCCAATTGATAATACGTTTTAGCCAGCGCTACATCCGGTAACTGATCTGAAAACATTACATCAATATCAGGGGAGCCAATGATAAAAATAGACTCCTTGATTTCGCCCATTTGTTTCA
>JBOFUD010000513.1:0-3369 GCA_051652385.1 Flavobacterium sp. | reverse complement strand
GTTGTTTTGTCGACATCGGAATCAAAGAAAGCGGTTTGGTACACATTTCCCAACTCAAAGCTGGTTTTGTAAGCGATGTCAACGAAGTAGTCAAACTACACCAACACGTGCAAGTAAAAGTAGTAGAAGTCGACGAAGAACGAAAGAGAATACAATTGACGATGATTATTTAAATGGGAAATCTCAAAAAAGAAATTCCAAATTCCAATGCATCACCCTGAACGCGGTCGAAGGGCAAATTCCAAGATATTTTCTTGAAGTCTTTTGAAAGGAAATGTATAAATTAAAAAAGCCCGACAAAAAATGTTTTGTCGGGCTTTTTGATTTATATACATCTCGCAAAGTTTATTCTATAAAAAAAGCACGACATTGCTGCCAGGCTTTTAAAATCTTTTAATGAAAATAACTATAAATATTTATTGATTTTTTTGAAAAAAGAACTCATGAGTATTAATAATAGCGGATCTACCCATTTGAACTAAGTTCCGTGTTTTCTTTAAAAAAATACCTAAAGATTTCTCGTTATAAATTAGTTTCATATCCGATGAATAATCAGTAACTAAATACATATCACCTTCCAATTTAAAGAATGGGATATCCTGTTTCCCCTTCATTTTAACTGCTTTGTTTACAACTACTCCATTTGTTAAAGCTTCTTTTAGAACAGATTCATCTTTTTCTTTTGACGCTACTTTAGTATAGGATACCATCATATTCATCCATTCATCACTGTCTATTAAATACCAATTAACTTTGTCGAAGTCAATTCCGTTGTCATTTATCCAGCCGTAACTTGTAAAAGCAAATAGTAGCTGCTTTCTTCCATCAAGTTTTGGGTTGTCATTTGGACTAAATTCTTGAATTTTGAAAGAAATAACAGAAGTTGATGACATGTCTTTTAATTTTTTACCATCAAAATCAAGTGTTTTTAAAGAGAAATTTTCAAGTTCAGGATGATTAGATAATACCCATTCTGTAGCATTCAATTCAGCTCTTTCTTTCATATTTTCAACTGCCGCAATTCCTGCTCCAAGTGCTAACAAACCTGCTCCAAGTGCAACTGCAGCGGTAGCTCCTTTATCTTGTGAATTAGAATTTTTCGGCACTAATAGAATCACAATTGTTAAAATAATTACAAATTTCTTCATGTTAAATAAAAATTTAATTTTTGGTTTAAGTTTTTTTACAAATACTTCATTTATACTTAAAATTACTACTTGTAATAATAAGATATTTGAACAGCAAATATGTAAGATATGTTTCATATTCACAATACCTACATTTAGTGATTTTTGATTTTTTTCTTCTTTTTAGAAATTAATTTTTTCATCCAAAATCCCATAAAAGTAATTAGACAAGAATTGATAAGTTTGAGCTCAAAGCTGCAGTTAAATGATTGTTGATTTTTGATCAACTATTTTTGATTGCAGATAGATAGGCCACTAAAAAATAAGCGGTTTTTTATTTACGAGCACGAAAATCTTAAATCACGAATCGTTACTCTTCAATCTAAAATCTCTTAACTTAATGACATTGGGCTAAAGCCCATTCCAATTCAATCTTTGCAAAAATAATCCTAGAATCCGCATTAGATTTCGTTGCGAAACTGAATTGCTCAATAAAAACTAGAGCTCACGGACTATTTTTGAAGATCGAAACAAAGTTCAGCGAATACAAATGAAAAAAATAAACCAATGAGTTAATACTTTTGTATTTTGAATTTAAAAATGGGAGTAAGTTCTTGGTTTTGAAGAAGATTTTAGTTTTAGTAGATTTCTAATGCGGAATCTGGGATAATAGTAATCGAACCAAGATTTAGAAATAATGAATATCAGTAAATGATAATCAAAAGGATAATTTTTTTGGATGAAACCAAGTCAACAAAGTTTATTCCATAAAAAAAGCCCGACATTGCTGTCAGGCTTTTAAGCTCCCCCTCTTGGGCTCGAACCAAGGACCCTCTGATTAACAGTCAGATGCTCTAACCAACTGAGCTAAGGAGGAAACTGTGTATTATAATGCGTAGTAGGAACGTTTTCTGTTGCTATGACTGACATTGTTTGTTTGTCTTAGCGGTGGCAAAGATACACCTAATTTCAAGTTCTGCAAACAAAAAACGAACTTTTTTTCATTTTTTTTATCTGCCTACAATCGCTTTGTAGATGTCGTTTCCGTTGGCAAATAAAAGGAGTGAGATAAGTAAAACAAAACCAACCATTTGAGCATTCTCTAGGAATTTGTCGCTTGGTTTTTTACCACTAATGATTTCGTATAATAAAAACATGACATGGCCACCATCCAACGCTGGAATCGGCAATAAATTCATTACACCAAGGGCAATTGATAAAAATGCGGTTAATTTCCAGAACATTTCCCAGCTCCATGTGTCTGGAAAAGCTTTATAAATCGCTGCAAAACCACCTACTTGTTTATACGCTTTGGTCTCAGGATTGAAAATCATTTTCAATTGTTTGCCATAACCTAACAATTGATCTTTTCCTCTCTCCAGTCCGGCAGGAATTGATTCTGCAAAGCTATATTTTACTTTAGTAACTTTAAACAGACCTAATTTTTTTAGAGAATCCAAATCAAGATTTAGCATAACGCCCAGCTTACCTTCTTTGGTAACCTTCACCTCAATTGGAACTACTTTATTGTCTCGTAAAACCGTTGCTGATAGTGTTTTTCCTTTATTTCCCTTTAAAATTGAAGAGACTTCATCATAATATCTGGCTGGTTTACCATTTAATGTCTGCATAATGTCTTTTTCTTTCAATTGTTTATTTTGTGATGATGAAACATCTGCAATAACAAAAGGCATTCTAATAGAAAACAAAGCACCCTTTTCTTCTTTCGATAATTTATCTACTAAATCGATTGGTATATTTATTAATTGTTCTGCTCCGCTTCTTTCAATTAAAACTTGTTTCGCTGTCAAGACTTTCATAGTCATATCAGTGTCAAATTTTACGATTTTTTCACCGTCAACAGCAATAATTTTGTCTCCGGTTTTAAATCCCGCATTTATCAAGGCTTTATTCTCTATCAAAAGACCGTCTTTCATATCCGCATTTGCAATAAAGGAATCACCATAAGCAAAAGCCATTCCTATATAAATGATAAAAGCCAAAATGAAGTTTACCGTAACGCCACCCAACATAATAATCAAACGTTGCCAAGCGGGTTTCGAACGGAATTCCCATGGTTGTGGGGGCAAAGCCATTTGTTCCTTGTCCATACTTTCGTCAATCATTCCAGAGATTTTCACATAACCGCCTAGGGGCAACCAACCAATACCGTATTCGGTTTCGCCGATTTTCTTTTTGAATAAGGAGAATTTAAGGTCAAAAAACAAGTAAAATTTTTCTA
>JBOFUD010000512.1:0-1920 GCA_051652385.1 Flavobacterium sp. | reverse complement strand
GGTAAATATCTAATTAAAGTCTCTTCAGATGCCGCAATACTGCAGTTTTCAAGTACAGGTTTTGCGAAAGTTGAACATAATGTCGTAGGGAAATCGGTAATTAATGTGACACTTTCTGTTGTTTCAGCTAATCTTAATGAGGTTATTGTCGTGGGTTATGCTAAGCAAAGGAAGGAAACATTAACAGGCGCTGTTACAAATATATCTGCTCAAGCCATTCAAACTACCACGAGTGCGAGTATCGCCCAAAAATTACAAGGAAAAGTAGCGGGTCTTAACATTCGTCAAAATTCAGGTCAGCCTGGAACTTTTGATAACGCAATAAATATTAGGGGATTTGGTACGCCAATTTATATTATTGACGGTGTTCGAAGGGGAGATGGAAGTGAATTTCAAAGACTAAATGGTAATGATATTGAGAGTATAACTGTTTTGAAAGATGCTTCGGCAGCTATTTATGGATTGGGAGCTGCAAACGGAGTTATTTTGGTTACCACAAAAAAAGGAAAAAAGGGAGTAACATCATTTGAGTATAGCACGGTAACGGGTTTTTTAACTCCTACCGATATTCCAAAAATGATGAATGCTGGACAGTGGACAGAAGTATTCAATGATACTCAAATCAACAAACCTGTGCCATTAACTCCTTTTTATAGCCAACAACAAATTGAAAATTATCGCGCCGGTGTTACTGGTTTTGAAAGCACAAATTGGTATAATGTCGCGTTAAAAGATGCTGCTGTCCAAACGCAACATAACTTGTCTGCTTCTGGAGGAAATAATGATGTTAATTATTTTATAGGTGTAGGGTATGTTAATGAAGAAGGCTTATTGAGAAGTAATGATATGGGTTATGAGCGTTACAATTTAAGATCGAATTTAACGGCAAAATTGACAAAAAATGTCGAGGCTCAACTTTTGATTGGGGGTAGGTATGACAAAAAGTCTCAACCGGGAGATAATTTCTTTAACATTTTTAAAGGGACACGATCAAGTTTGCCTCTGGATAGACCTTATGCTAATGATAATCCGCTTTATCCAAGTATAGTATTACCCGGAAATCAAAATCCACTCATTCTCTCCGATCGAGATATTACCGGTTATAGTGATGAATTTACTCGAAATTTTCAATCAACACTTTCATTGACCTATACCTTACCGTTTATTAAAGGGATGTCTTTAAAAGGTGCTGCTTCTTATGATGGCAATAACTTTCAGGTGAATTCTCTTTCTAAATCATATACTTTGTATAGTTATGATCAAACACTTGATATATATAAGCCTGTAAATATGCGTGCAGGTACAGGTAGTATTTCGTACAGAACTACAAACAGTAATTCTTTGACTTTACAAGCATACTTAAATTACAAACCGGATTTAGGCGATAAAAATAATTTAAGTAGTGTTTTTGTGGTGGAACAAAATCAATTTAATAATCAAAGAGTTGAATTGAGAAAATTATATGCTACTGTATATTCAAAAGATGAATTAGATTACGCAGACCAATTGAATCAGAGCAGCACTGGATTAAGATCTCAAGCAGCTGATCTATCTTACGTGGGTCGTATAAATTATGATTATGATAATAAATATTTATTGGAGGTAGCCGCGCGTTATATGGGGTCATATCGCTATTCTCCTGAAAACAGATGGGGGTTTTATCCAATGGGATCATTAGGTTGGATTGTTTCCAAAGAGAATTTCATTAAAAATAATGTACCCTTAATTTCAAATTTAAAACTTCGGGCCTCTTATGGAGTCACTGCACAACCTGAGGGAAATGCATTTCAATACATTGATGGATACGTTTTGGGTACTGGTGGATCGTATGAGTTTACAAACGGAGTGCTTGTAAATGGTGTAGCGACTCCAATACCTGCGAATCCAAACTTAACTTGGCAGACGGCAAATACTACCGAT
>JBOFUD010000511.1:0-7252 GCA_051652385.1 Flavobacterium sp. | reverse complement strand
ATAAATCCTCTAATGGATTCTCCACCAAAAACAAACATGATTAATAACACTACAATCATCGTCAAGGAAGTATTGATTGTTCTTGACATGGTAGAGTTGATCGAATTATTAACAATTTCGCTAAAGTTACCTTTAGTTTTACCATCTAAGAATTCACGAACCCTATCAAAAACGATCACAGTATCATTCATCGAGTATCCAATAACAGTAAGAATCGCTGCGATAAAGTGCTGATCAATCTCCATTCCGAAAGGCATGAATTTATAACATAAAGAATAAATTCCTAATACAAAGATCACGTCATGCGCCACTGCCGCAAGAGCTCCTAAACTGTATTGCCATTTTCTAAAACTGATCACTAAATACAATCCAACGATTAGCATTGCTCCTAAAACCGCCCAATACGCATTGGTTTTAATATCTTCTGCTACCGTAGGACCCACTTTTGAAGCCATAACAATACCCACTTTTTTACCATCATACGCATTTACAAACTTATCGTACGTTACATCAGCCGTGTAGTGTTTCTTTAAGCTTTCGTACAACAATTTGTTGACTTCTTCATCGGCCTCACTTCCGTGTTCTTGTACTTTGTATTTCGTGGTAATTTTCAACTGATTGTCATTACCAAAAACTTTTGCTTCAGCGCTACCAAATACTTTAGTCAATTCTTCTTTAACTTCTTCTGCTTGAATAGGTTTTTCAAAACGTACTTGGAAAGTTCTTCCTCCCACGAAATCAACCCCTTGATCAAATCCATTGATTGCGATTGAAGCTATAGAAACAATCGTGACAACCGCAGAAAATGCATACGACCATTTTTTAATTCCCAAGAAATTGAAATGGAAATTGGTAAAGAAATTCTTAGAAAAATTAGTCACAAAAGACAAGTCATTTTTACCGTTTACATTTCTATCGATGAAAATACGGGCGATAAAAATAGACGTGAATAAGGAAGTAACAATACCGATTAACAAAGTAGTAGCAAAACCTTTGATTGGTCCTGAACCGAAGATAAACAATACTGCTCCTGTTAAAATATGGGTTACGTTAGCATCCACAATAGAACGCATGGCACCTTTCCAGCTGTAGGATGCAATCACTGCTTCACCTAATGTTTTCCCAGAACGCAATTCCTCTTTAGCTCTTTCATAGATAATGATGTTGGCATCTACTGCGGTACCCATAGTTAAAACAATACCCGCAATACCCGGTAAGGTAAGTACTGCTCCTAAACTTGCCAAAATTCCGAACAAGAATAACAAGTTGACCGCCAAAGCCAGGTTAGCATACCAACCCGCTTTACCATAGTACACCATCATCCAAAGGGATACTAGTAGCAAGCCAACCAATGCAGAAGTCGTACCGTTGTCGATAGCTTCTTGCCCCAAGGAGGGCCCTACTACTTCAGATTGCACGATATCAGCAGCAGCAGGTAATTTACCCGCTCTTAAAACATTTGCTAAATCTTTCGTTTCTGTAATATCAAAATTACCAGAAATTTCAGATCTACCACCAGAAATTGGACCACTAGAAACACCAGGAGCCGAATACACAACATTATCCAAAACAATAGCAATATATCCTTTGGTAGTGTACGCTCTTCCGGTTAATTCTTCCCATTCTTTAGCTCCTTTAGCATTCATTTGCATAGACACCGCAGGTTTACCCATTTGGTCAAAAGTATCCGTAGCATCTGTAACTACCCCACCAGCCATAGCCGGAGCGTCATTTCTATTGCTTTTCAATGCGTATAATTCAACGGCATCGACTTTTTTATCTTTAACTTTAGCATCTGCAATTGTTGTAGGTTTACCCCAAACAAATTTGGCATAACGTTGTTCGCCAGTCAATAAAATTTTCACCTCTGGCTTTTTCAAATAACCATTGATTACAGCCGTATCTTTAGGAGAAAACAAACCTAAAACAGGACCACCACCTTGTGCTATAATTTTATCAAACAAAGGATTCTTTCCCCCTTTTGTTGTGGTACTATCCTTTTCATCGGCTAATAGTGCACTCAGGGTATCTTTGGCTACTTTACTTGTTTCTACTTTAGCTACTTCTGTTTTTTTCAAAACATCATTAGCAGCAACCAAGAAATTACCAATTTCTTCAATTTTATAGGTTTCCCAGAACTGTAATTCTGCTTTTCCTTGCAATAATCTTTTGATTCTATCAACATCTTTGGCCCCTGGCAATTCTACAAGAATTCTGCCCGTTTCTCCAATTTTTTGAATGTTAGGTTGGGTCACTCCAAACTTGTCGATACGTTCTCTTAGTACTCCAAAGGCGCTTTCAACGGATTCGTTTACTTTTCTTTTGATTACTTTTTGAACTTGCGCATCAGTCATTTGAAAATTTACACCACCTTCACCTTGCAAGCTTCTGTTGGCAAAAATTTCAGGAGAAGCTAGTTTTGTAGTCCCCTTTGCATTGGCTTCAAAAGCTTCAAAAAAAGCATCTAAATAGGTTTGATTTCCTTTTTGATTGGCTGTAGCATCGGCCAAAGACTTATTAAAAACGGGGTTTTTCGAATTATTGGATAATCCTTTCAAAATATCTTTAACCGAAATTTGAAGAATTACATTGATTCCTCCTTCTAAGTCAAGACCTTTGTTGATTTGCTTGTCTTTTACCTCATTATAGGTAAAATCTGTAAACCCAAGATTAAACACTTTTTCTTTCCCTATGGAATCTAAATACTTTACTTCTTTTTCTGTGTTTCCACCAGCGAAAGATTTAGCCTCACTTTGAATCTTACTTGACACAAATGTGAATGAAAGTTGGTAAATACTTACCAATGCAAATAGAATTGCGAAAAATTTAATTAGTCCTTTATTCTGCATTATTACTAAAAATTAATTATTTTTTAATTACTCTTTTTGTTTTAACCTCAATAAAACATGCTTTGATATTCATTTTTAAAACAAAAAAAATCAATCGTGCCTTATATCATTTTTTTTAAACCGAGCAAATATATCATTAACGAAAAGATAAACCAATTTTTTTATACATTAATGTCAAAAAAAAAACTGCAAAAGTGCAGTCTTTTTTTAACATTTGATGATAAACTATACCAACACGGCTTTCAGGTCGGCATTCATTGTTCGAACCGCCTCAGCACTTTTGGCAAAAGCTACTTTTTCAGCTTCATTCAGGTTAATATCAAGAATTTGCTCTACTCCATTTTTACCGATAATACAAGGTACTCCCATACATATATCGGTTTGTCCGTATTCGCCTTCTAGGAAAACAGAACAGGCTATCATTTTCTTTTGGTCATTCAAGATGCTATCTACCAAATACGCTACAGAAGCTCCCGGTGCATACCAGGCAGAGGTTCCTAACAAGCCTGTTAAGGTTGCTCCTCCTACCATAGTATCGGCAGCAACTTTGTCTAAAACTTCTTGTGAAGCAAATTGAGAAACAGGAATTCCGTTATAAGCTGCCAAACGGGTTAATGGGATCATGGTAGTATCGCCATGCCCGCCGATCACCATTGCTGAAATATCATTTGATGGCACCTCTAAAGCTTTTGACAAGAAATATCTAAAACGAGAGCTATCCAAAGCGCCACCCATTCCGATGATTCTATTTTTTGGTAAACCTGTTGCTTTCAAAGCCAAATAGGTCATGGTATCCATTGGATTAGAAACCACTACTACAATACAATTTGGGGAATGTGCTAAAATATTTTCCGCCACAGTTTTCACGATTCCAGCATTGATTCCAATTAATTCCTCGCGGGTCATTCCTGGTTTTCTTGGAATCCCCGAAGTAATCACCACTACATCGCTGTTGGCTGTTTTAGAATAATCATTCGTACTTCCTGACACTTTGGTATTAAAACCTGTATTGGTAGCACATTGTGAGATGTCCATTGCCTTACCTTCGGCAAAACCTTCTCTAATGTCTAATAATACTACTTCGCTTGCAATTCCTCTATAAGCAATTACATCTGCGCAGGTTGCTCCCACATTTCCTGCTCCAACAATGGTAACTTTCATTTTGATTTTGTTTTGTTTGTGTATGTATAAATTGATTCTTACAATCAATCTTCTAATTTACGCATCTATATTGGCATACACCGCATTTTTTTCAATAAATTCTCTACGAGGTGGCACTTCGTCTCCCATCAGCATTGAGAATACGCGATCTGCTTCGGCCAGGCTATCAATCTTTACTTGACGTAACGTTCTGAAATTAGGATCCATAGTGGTTTCCCACAATTGTTCTGCATTCATTTCTCCAAGACCTTTATAACGCTGAATACCGGCGCTTCCTCCCATTCGTTCATTGGCTTGATCACGTTGCACGTCATTCCAAGCATATTCTTTTTTATTGCCTTTTTTAACCAAATATAGAGGAGGCGCTGCGATGTATACGTGGCCTTCTTCAATTAGTTCTTTCATGAAACGGAAAAAGAAGGTTAAAATTAAAGTAGAGATGTGGCTACCATCGACATCGGCATCACACATGATGATTACTTTGTGGTAGCGCAGTTTTGAAATATTCAGTGCTTTACTGTCTTCTTCTGTACCCACAGTAACGCCAAGTGCTGTAAAAATGTTTCGGATTTCTTCGTTTTCAAAAACTTTATGATGCATGGCTTTTTCGACATTTAAAATCTTACCTCTCAAAGGTAAAATGGCTTGAAAAGCACGGTCACGACCTTGTTTGGCAGTTCCTCCAGCCGAATCTCCCTCGACAAGATATACTTCACATTTTGCAGGATCTTGTTCCGAACAATCTGATAATTTTCCTGGCAATCCACCACCACCCATGACGGTTTTACGTTGTACCATTTCACGCGCTTTTTTGGCTGCGTGTCTGGCTTGCGCTGCAAGGATCACTTTTTGAACTATGATACGCGCATCATTTGGATTTTCCTCCAAATAGGCTTCAATCATTTCACCTACCGCTTGACTCACCGGCGAAACCACTTCTCTATTTCCTAATTTGGTTTTGGTTTGTCCTTCAAATTGTGGTTCTGCCACTTTTACTGAAATAATCGCTGTAAGCCCCTCGCGAAAATCATCTCCTGAGATGTCAAACTTCAATTTATCTAACATTCCGGAAGCATCTGCATATTTCTTTAAGGATCTAGTAAGACCTGTTCTGAAACCTTGCAAGTGTGTTCCTCCCTCGTGCGTGTTAATGTTGTTTACATAAGAAAAAATATTCTCGGTATAACTGGTATTGTAGATTAATGCTACCTCCACCGGAATTTCGCCCTTTTCGTGATCCATCGAGATAACGTGTGCAATAATTGGCTCACGATTTCCGTCCAAATATCGAATATATTCTTTCAATCCTTCTGTAGAGTGAAAGACTTCAGAAACAAAATTTCCGTCTTTATCTTTTTCTCGTTTATCGGTAAAAGTAATGGTGATTCCTTTGTTTAGAAAAGACAATTCACGCATACGCGCAGACAAGGTGTCATAGGAATATTCAATTGTTTGCGTAAATATGGAAGGATCCGGATAAAAAGTTACAATGGTTCCTCTTTTGGTGGTTTCACCAATTTGTTTTACTGGATATAACGCTTTTCCTTTTTCGTATTCTTGTTCGTACACTTTTCCATCGCTACTGTGAACAGTTGCTCGTAAATGGTTTGACAAGGCATTTACCACCGAAACCCCTACACCGTGAAGTCCACCAGAAACTTTATAGGAATCTTTATCAAATTTACCCCCAGCTCCAATTTTGGTCATAACAACTTCAAGTGCCGATACGCCTTCTTTTTTATGAATTCCAACTGGAATACCACGACCATTATCTTCAACAGAAATAGATCCATCTTCATTAATATCTACTCGAATGGTATCACAATGACCTCCCATTGCTTCATCGATAGAGTTATCCACTACTTCATAAACCAAATGGTGCAAACCACGTACCCCAACATCTCCAATATACATGGAAGGACGCATTCGAACGTGCTCCATTCCTTCCAATGCCTGAATACTGTCTGCTGAATAATTATTCTTGTTGATTTCTTCGCTCATATGTATTTATTCTAAAAATGTAATTTTACTATAACACGCAAATATACAAAAGCAGAAAGGATAAAAGGTCAAAAAAGCCGTTATAAGCACTCAAGTTATCAACATTAATAGCGCATATACTAACAAAAAAACACGCCCTTACAAGAGCGTGTTTCCACTAGTTGCACTACTAAATCTAATTAAATTATAAATTATGCTTTCACGTAGGCATCATCATGCACACTGGCTACGGCTCTTCCGGAAGGATCATTCATGTTTTTGAACGCTTCGTCCCATTCTAAAGCGACTTTGGTACTACACGCCACACTTGCTTCTTGCGGCACGCATAAAGCGGCAGCATCGCTAGGGAAATGTTCTGTAAAAATAGAACGGTAATAGTACTCCTCTTTTGAAGTGGGTGTTTGCAGCGGGAACTTATATTTGGCATTGGCTAATTGCTCATCCGATATTTCCACCGCCACAACCGATTTCAAAGTATCGATCCAGCCGTATCCTACACCATCGCTAAATTGTTCTTTTTGTCTCCAAGCCACGCTCTCTGGCAACATCTCTTCAAAGGCTTTACGAAGCACCCATTTCTCCATGGGATGTTCTTTGTTGATCATTTTATCTTGCGGATTGATACGCATGGCTACATCCATAAATTCTTTGTCCAAGAATGGCACACGACCTTCAATTCCCCATGCCGCCAAACTTTTGTTGGCTCTTAAACAATCGTACATGTGTAATTTTCCTAATTTACGTACGTTTTCTTCATGAAATTCTCTAGCATTCGGCGCTTTATGAAAATACAAATAGCCACCAAACAACTCATCGGCTCCTTCGCCAGATAATACCATTTTAATTCCCATTGATTTGATCACTCTTGCCATTAACCACATCGGAGTTGACGCTCGTACCGTTGTCACATCATAGGTTTCTAGGTTGTAAATCACATCCCGAACGGCATCCAAACCTTCTTGAATGGTGAATTTTATTTCGTGGTGAATCGTCCCGATATGTTTGGCCACAATCTGGGCGGCTGCTAAATCCGGCGATCCTTCTAAGCCTACCGAAAAAGAGTGCAATTGCGGATACCATGCATCGGCTTGATCGTCGGATTCTATTCGTTTTTGAGCGTATTTTTTGGCTACTGCCGACGTGATAGACGAATCTAACCCACCGGAAAGCAGCACGCCATAAGGCACATCGCTCATTAGTTGTCTGTGAACGGCGGCTTCCAATGCTTCTTTAATGGCTGG
>JBOFUD010000510.1:0-1600 GCA_051652385.1 Flavobacterium sp. | reverse complement strand
GATATTCAAAATAACCCGCGGTAGACCATTTAGCGTTGCCATTATTGTCAACCGCAATAGCATTGGCAGTTGTGGTTACATTAGTTGGGGTAACACTGGTTGCAAAGGGTTTGTTGTGACTCATTCGGTATTCGAATTTCCCGAATTTTCCTTTAGCAAAAAGCCCCATTTGACGCGCAAATTGATCTGAATTCTCAATCAATGGCCAATTAAATATTGGAGCATCAATAGTCAAAAAATTTAAAGTCGAAGCCATTGTTTCTCTGGAAAGTCCCATGTAATAATGCAAGCCACCACCTATTGATAAGCTAAATTTTTTGTCTTTTTGAGGTAAAACAACAGCGTATTCATTCCAAGCATCATGAAAAAACAATCCTGGTTTTTTTCCCGAGCCATAACCTCCAGTTCCTGTAGCTCCCGAGGCGCCACCACTTGCAAAAGATTGATTGTTGATTCCAAAATGGGTAACAATCATATAGCGCGGTGAAATTTGAGAATAGGCTAAAAAACGCAAGCGCCTATTGCCAATATCGGTCGCGCTCGAGGCAGCTTCATTGCCAACAAGGGTTCCGGGATTCATTTGTGAGGAGCGAAACCAAATTTGGTTCCATACAATAAAACGCATGTATTTGGACCCTGCATCATTAAGGTTGAATTTCATGCCGCTTGAATATTCACTAGAGCCTTGCCCAAGAGTGATTATTGTAGTGAACAAAAGAAAAAAGAGTGTGGCGTGTTTTTTCATAAAAATTAAATTGTATTTGATTTTTGTTAGACCAAATTCTAATTTAATTTTTAATTAACAATTGTTGCTATATATATGTGTAAAGAGCTATAGTTAATCTTTAAAACGCTCCCATTTTATCAGCATAAATTTGTCGCCAAGCTCCGTAATGATCATTCCTGCTCCCGTAAGTTGTTTTTTGTTTTTAATATATTCGACTAATTCTGAGTGATTCAATATTTTATATGTCGGGTGGTAGTTGGTGTTTGAGGGTTTTTTGATGTTGTATGTTTTTACCCAATTACTCACGGTAACATGCGAAACACCTAAGATGCGTTCGATCTCGCGATAGCTAAGTCCTTCGAGGTGCAGCTGCAGTGCTTTGGAAACATAGTAGTCGTCTATTTTTTTTCCGAGCTTGTTTACGGTAAAACAATAGTTGCATTTTTTGCAGGTATACCGTTGCTTGTTGGCGATAATGCCACTTTTGATAAGGTGATCGCTGAGGCATTTTGGACAGCTTAAAAGTTCCATGTATATATAATTTGCATAAATATAGCAATTTTGCAACATTATAAAAGTTGAAATCAAAAAAAAGTACGCTTTTTTTTTCTTTAAAAGCATTATATCGCTTGAAAAATAAGGGTTTTGTAAATAAAATAAAGAGTTTCGAGTGAAAAGGAAGTGGTGAATTTTTATTGCTCCTCAGGTTTTGGGATTGATCCGTTTTGAAAAGGATCACAGAAATAGAATAGGGAAAGGTGTAAAAACAAAAAACCCGAATAGTGCTATTCGGGTTTTGTGGTACCTCCAGGGATCGAACCAGGGACACATGGATTTTCAGTCCATTGCTCTACCATCTGAGCTAAGGTACCT
>JBOFUD010000509.1:0-1739 GCA_051652385.1 Flavobacterium sp. | reverse complement strand
GTAGTTAAAGTCAATTCGTTGCAGTACCAAGAAGAGTTAGGGTATACAGCCAAATCGCCTCGTTGGGCCATAGCTTATAAATTCCAATCGGAACAAGTGAGCACCCGCTTAAATTCTATTTCCTACCAAGTAGGCCGTACGGGAGCTATTACTCCAGTAGCGAATTTGGCTGCTGTGCAATTAGCGGGAACGGTCGTTAAACGGGCTTCTTTGCACAATGCAGATCAAATTGAAAAATTAGATATTCGTGTTGGCGATACTGTTTTTGTTGAAAAAGGAGGAGAGATTATCCCTAAAATCATAGCGGTTGATTTGACGCAACGCGTGGCAAATTCAGTACCGACTCTTTATATTTCGCATTGTCCAGAATGTCAAACGGCTTTGGTGCGCTCAGAAGGCGAAGCGAATCATTATTGTCCTAATTTTTATGGTTGTCCCCCTCAGATTATTGGAAGAATTCAACATTTCATATCCAGGAAAGCAATGGATATTGAAGGTCTCGGTGGCGAAACCGTGGCTTTGCTGTACCATAATGGACTAGTGCATAATTATGCCGACTTGTATGATTTGTCCGTAGCACAAGTTTTGCCCTTAGAACGAATGGCTCAAAAATCAGCCGAGAATCTGGTCAATGGTGTAGCAAAATCTAAATTGATTCCTTTTGAACGTGTATTGTTTGCTTTAGGAATTCGTTTTGTAGGGGAGACAGTTGCTAAAAAATTAGCCAAGCATTATAAATCAATACTTCATTTAGAAAGAGCCAGGCTTGAAGATTTAGTTTTAGTCGATGAAATTGGAGAGCGTATCGCCAAAAGCGTGATCGAATTTTTTGAAAATCAAGAAAACAAAGCCATTATTGAAAGATTGAAATCCAATGGAATACAATTGGAAAGTATTGAACAAATCAATCCTAATGCCACCACTAAATTTTTAGGAAAAACCTTTGTCGTTTCTGGTGTTTTTGAAAAATTTTCTAGGGATGATTTAAAAAAATCAATTGAAGATAATGGAGGCAAAGTAGGGAGTTCGATTTCGTCAAAAACCGATTATGTAGTTGCTGGCGATAATATGGGACCTTCTAAATTAGAAAAAGCCACTAAACTAGGTATTACAATTTTATCAGAAGAATCATTTAGTACCCTTTTGCAAAATTGATCAAAACAACAATTTAAAAAAAGAGCTTCTGAATATCATAATTCAGTAGCTCTTTTTGTTGTTTTATATATTTTAAAAACGGTTAATTACTTATAAAATAAAAATACTCAAAATAAAAAATGTTTTTGTGTCTAAGACTCCGTATTGTTAGAGGATGCCATTTGATTATAGATGGTATAAATCATTGAAACAAAGAAAGGATAGGTAAAAATAATGCCAATACAGAAAACAAATAGCCCTAATAAAACTCCAATTAAAGCAATAAAAACCAGAAGAAAAATAACCCAAGCTTGCTTTAGGGTTATAATGATGCTAGTTTTGATAGATGAAAAAGCACCTTCATTTTCAAAAATAATAAGAGGAACGGTTAAAAGCGTGATAAAATTTAGGATCAAAACTAGTAATAAACCAAGGCTAGAAATATTCAATTCGTCAGAAAGTAAGCTCAAACTATTTGTGACTACACCAATAATAAAAGTAGCTCCAAAAAGAGGAAAGAAATGTTTAGAACGATAGAATGAAAATAAGTCAGCAATTCCAAAGGAACTATCTTTTGCTGCAGCATCGGCCATTTTATAAAAACC
>JBOFUD010000508.1:0-1589 GCA_051652385.1 Flavobacterium sp. | reverse complement strand
AAGCACTAATGTTATCATGCAAAAAAGCGGCTATGTTTTTGCGTTCAAATTCCTGTCCGTCAATTGTAGCATTGATCAGGTTTTGTTGTATTTTGTTTTGTAGCTCTCGAACTTTATTTTTTTGTTTTAGTTTTTCGGTGACTGATAAAAAATAAAAAAGTGATAATAGGAACAGCGAAATCACTACAATTATGATGACTATTTTTTTGTTACGAGTTTGCTGCTCAAGCCAAAAGGTTTCTTTAGTTTTAAAGTTAGATGAAATAGCCGATATTTCTCTTTTGTATTCTTCTACCTCTAAGTTGATTCCCGTATTTTTAGCGGTTTCTATTTTGTTATCGTTTAAAAGAGCATCGTTTAATTCGTCGCGTTTTTTACTGTACTCGTAAGCCTTTTCAAAATTCTTTTTTTTAGCTAGAAAAAGTGAATAATTATAATAAGCTACGGATAAATCATATTTTTCGTTACTGTTTAGACCACACTGAATTGCTTTTTGATAAAAACGATCGGCATTCTGGGAGTCATTCTTATACTCCGAGTACATTCCGTTGAGCATATTTAGGATGGTTAAAGTAGCATCATCGGCGTAGTTTGCTTTATATTTATTCAAAAAGGTCAGATATGGTTCCCCATCTGTAAATTGCTTTTTTTCAAAATAAGCCCAACTAATATTGAGTTTTCTTAAAAACATTTTGGAAGTATCGGCAATTTTTTGAGTGTGGTACAATGATTTTTTATAATAATCAATGCCTCGTTGGTAATTCTTTTTTTCAAAGAAATAAATATTAGCTAAGTTGTTATAAATTTTACCTTTTAAAGTGTCGTCGCTCGTTTTATTAGCATATTTCAAACTTTTCTCATAATAAAAGAGGGCTTTTTCAAGCATGAAAAGGTCGTCAAAATTTACTCCAATAACATTGTATGATTTGGCAATTAAATACTCGTTTTTTAGGACTATTGCTTTTGCTAGTGCTAAATTCGATTGTTTTAAGGAAACTTCGTAATGGTCATTTTTCCAATTTTCAATTGCTTTAGTCAGTAGTTTTTGGGTATTATTATAAGTAATTACTTCTGTTTGCGAGAAACAAAACAAGGGAAGTACCAATAAAAATGCTTTCAAAAAGAAGTTGCTTGAAGATTTTGTATTGTTAGTCATGTTACGTAAGAGGCTCTTTATGAGGATTTTTTAATTCTTTATTTGGTCTACTATGCAAGGCTATCTTTGTTGAATGAATCGAATTATTGGTTAAGTTGTTGGTACGATCAATTCTATTATGGTTCCTTTTTTTTCATCAGAAACGATGTGAATTTCGCCCATCATATTTTGAATTCTAGCTTTTACGGTGTTTAATCCATAGCCATCATTAAGTTGGTTGTCTTGACTTTTAAAACCTTCCCCATTATCTTCGACAAGAATATGGAGTTGTTTCATACTGCAATGAACATAAAGTTTTGCAGCAGTAGCTTTGCTGTGTTTTAAAATGTTGTTTAGTAATTCGGATACAATGAAATAGAGTTTCATTTCAAATGATTCTTCAAAGCGAGTAGAAGTTTCAAGGTCATTGAAAAATTCAAAACGAATAGTAGAG
>JBOFUD010000507.1:0-1691 GCA_051652385.1 Flavobacterium sp. | reverse complement strand
AAGGTCTCGGAACTATTACCCAAAAAACCCAAGGTTCAAGTTTTTAAAACCTACGGAACCGCCATGCTTCGTTTTGAAGATACCGATATTGAATTTGTAGGGGCCCGAAAAGAATCCTATACACACGATAGCCGCAATCCGCTTGTAGAAAACGGAACGCTTCAAGACGATCAAAACCGACGCGATTTCACCATCAATGCGCTAGCATTATCGTTGAATAAAAATGATTTCGGTACCCTTTTGGATCCCTTTGATGGCATTTCGGATTTGAAAAGTAAAACTATCAAAACACCACTTGATCCTGATATTACTTTTTCAGATGATCCCTTGCGCATGCTTCGCGGCATCCGTTTTGCAACACAGTTAGGTTTTGAAATACACCC
The DNA here is from genome assembly GCA_051652385.1 of Flavobacterium sp. Taxonomy (GTDB): domain Bacteria; phylum Bacteroidota; class Bacteroidia; order Flavobacteriales; family Flavobacteriaceae; genus Flavobacterium. The sequence goes on along the minus strand of JBOFUD010000507.1, from coordinate 1,308 downwards.
TAAATCCTTCGCTTCTATCAGTAAAAATGCAGATCGAATAAAAATCATTTCTGGCGAAAGAATCGTAGAAGAATTGAATAAAATTTTATTGACCACTACTCCTTCAACTGGATTTTTACTTTTATACCAAAGCGGATTATTAGATCTCATTCTCCCCGAATTAACCGCCTTAAATCAAGTGGAAGAAATTGAAGGCCACACCCATAAAAACAATTTTTATCATTCTTTGGAAGTGGTGGATAACATTTGCCCAAATACGGATGATGTGTGGCTACGATGGGCCGCTTTGTTGCACGATATTGGCAAAGCACCGACCAAACGTTTCAATAAAAAACAAGGCTGGACGTTTCATGGTCACGAATTTTTGGGTGGTAAAATGGTCAAAAAAATATTCGAAAGACTACACATGCCCTTGAATCAGAAAATGAAATTTGTTCAAAAAATGGTAATCATGAGCTCTAGGCCCATTGTTTTAGCCCAAGATACCGTTACCGATTCAGCCGTGCGACGTTTGGTTTTTGATGCCGGAGAGGAAGTAGAAAATTTGATGACCCTTTGCGAAGCCGATATTACCACCAAAAACCCCAATAAGTTCAAAAAATACCATAAAAATTTTGAAATTGTTCGCGAAAAAATTGTGGAAGTAGAAAATCGTGATCACGTTCGCAACTTTCAACCTCCAATAAGTGGAGAAGAAATAATGGCCCTTTTTAATCTAAAACCTTCAAGAGAAATTGGCATTTTGAAAGAAGCTGTTAAAGAAGCTATTTTGGAAGGCGAAATTCAAAATGACTATCAAGCGGCATACGATTTTGTCTTGCAAAGAGGCGCCAAATTAGGCCTAAAGATTAACGATTGTTAAGCTGACTTTTTCTCAAGAAAGTTTTAATTTTGTTTAACAATAACTACTTTTTCTATAACAAAAAAATGAATAAATCAAACAAACCAGTTATCATTTGGCTACTTTCGGGTTGCATCTTATTATTCTTAATGGTTGTCGTGGGCGGAATTACTAGGTTAACCAACTCTGGACTATCCATGACTGATTGGCACTTAATTACCGATACATTCCCGCCTTTAAACGATGCGAAATGGATACAAGCTTTTGAAGAATATAAAAAATTTCCAGAGTATCAAAAAATCAATATTCACAATGATTTCACTTTATCTGATTATAAATTTATTTATTTTTGGGAGTGGTTTCACCGCTTCATAGGTAGAATTATTGGACTAGTGTTTCTAATCCCTTTCTTTTATTTTTTAGCTACCAAAAAATTGGACCATTCAACTCTCAAAAAATGTTTTGTA
>JBOFUD010000506.1:0-1991 GCA_051652385.1 Flavobacterium sp. | reverse complement strand
CTAATTTTTAAAATTACAATAGGCAGTTTGAAAAGCGTACTCCCATAAATTGGAATCAAAGTGTTGTTTTATTGATTTTGCTTGTGTTCACGAGCGAGACGCTCGCGCCAGCGGGGGTAAATATGCCAAAAAAGGAATAGAAATACTAAGCTTTCTACTCCTTTTATTTATCAATGTATTCAGAAGAAGACTTTTTCAGTGCCCTCTCGATTTGAAGTGGTTTTTTTATTGATTTTGCCGGTGTTCACGAGCGAGACGCTCGCGCCAGCGGGGGGAAGTATTTAAATTATTGAAAGTCTTTAGATTTGATTTTTTTTATTTATAATCTTTTTCCAAGGAATAATAGACAACATAAAAATTATGCCTGTAAATAAGAGTCTGTTTTTATCCCTTTTTAACCCATCTGGCTTATAAAAATAATCAAATTTCTCATTGTAGGAAAGCTTTATTTCAGTTCCTATTGGGTATTTTAGACACTCTTTATTTGCTAACCTTATATAATATATCTTGTTAAAATATTTAATATGAACAGATGAACTACCTTTAGAATTTCTACATCCTTGCTCAATAATTGTATATGATTTTAACATATTAGGATTTTCTAATACCCTGTCTTGATAATAGAAAAATAGTGTATATAAAAAACCTAATATAGCGCAAATTGTTAAAATATATTGATTTTTATACATAACTATTCTTTTATCTCCTCTAATTTTCCTACTGTAACTGTTGATTTTTTCTTTTCTGGTGTTTTTTTGAATAAATCAATATCCTGTAAAGCTTCTGCTCCCCCAGCTTTATACGCATCATTTACAGTTTTTACACCCGCAAAAGCTTTAGTATAATTGTCATTACTTTTTTTATTTTCAGCATATTTTCTACTGTTTCGATCTCTTGTACTTCTATTTCTGTTACTATCATTCTGCATTCTATTTTTGTAACGAGCCATTTTTTCAGCACTTATATTCATTTTTTTAAAAAGCTTTTTTTCTAATTTATCTACATATTTTAATGGTATAAAATTTCCAATACCCGCTTCAAGTAAGCCACCTGTAATTGACTTCCAAATATCAAATTCTCCTGTCTCTAATTGATTGGTAGCAGCACTCTCTACAGTATTTACTAAAACATCCATACCAAACTCAATAGTTTTTACTAAAGCTTGTTTTCCTACACCACTAGTAGCTGCTTTTGTTAAAGCATTTATTCCTCCTGTTGCAAAACCTGAAACACCAGAAACAGCTAATGACCAGCCACTAATATCCGTTAGAGAAGTTCTAAAGTCTTTTTGATCAAAAAAATAGTTAACACCGACCTGCGTTATATAATCCGAAAAAATACCTATTATAGCTCCTACTGGTCCGGGCATTTCGCCATCATTATCAACAAAACCAATTGGATCATTAACAACGTAGGCGTATGGAGTGATGTCTGGAAAATATTCTGCTGCTGGGTCAATATTCATCCAACGTCCCAAAGCAGCATCATAATTCCTTGCCCCGTAGTCGTACAAGTTAAGTCCCAGCTCGTCCTGTAGCTCTTTGCCGTTGTATTTATACTTATTTCAAAACGGTAAATTCTATTTCAGAATCAGAATATACCCGATGCGTTTGTTTTTTAAAATCTTCTGGTTTGGCATAAAAAATATTAGGCACAAAGGTTTGTGGATTCAAATCGATCAAAGGAAACCAAGTACTTTGGACTTGCACTTGGATTTTGTGTCCTTTTTTGAAGGTGTGAAAAACAGCTTGTAATTGTATGTTTACTGCCGTTTTTTCATTGGCTACAAATGGTTGAGGGTACACAAAACTATTTCGGAAACGGCCTCGCATCACTTCGCTACGCACCATCATGTGGTAATTGCTCATTTTTAAGTAGGCTGCCATTTCCTTGGTTTCGGGTTCATCATTTGGGAATACATCGATAATTTTAACTACCCAATCTGCGTCGGTCCCCGTGGTGGCTACTTGTAATTTGGCTACAATATCTCC
>JBOFUD010000505.1:0-1751 GCA_051652385.1 Flavobacterium sp. | reverse complement strand
TTGGCCATGGCAAATACAATGGGATTATCCGCCATACTCAAAAGCATTTCAGGCGTTAAGATATCAGAGGTTGACAAACCCAGAAACAAATCACATCCTTTCATAGCTTCTACAAGACTGATTTTTTCTCCCTCGCGTGCATATTTTCGTTGCAATGTCGAAATAGAAGGATTGGAGGTGGTTAAAAGTCCCTTACTATTAAACATGTATACATTCTCGGGTTTAATCCCCAAAAGAACATACAAATCTGCACATGCAATAGCTGCGGATCCTGCTCCTGAAACTACCATTTTTACGTCTTCTGGCTTTTTATTGGCCAATTCCAAAGCATTGATTAAAGCCGCTGAGGAAATAATTGCTGTGCCGTGTTGGTCATCATGCATTACTGGTATGTTCAATTCTTCGACCAAGCGCCTTTCAATTTCAAAAGACTCTGGTGCCTTGATATCTTCAAGGTTAATTCCTCCAAAAGTAGGGGCTATATTTTTTACCGTTTCAATGAATTCGTCAACGTTTTTTGTTCCAATTTCGATATCAAAAACATCAATATCCGAAAATATTTTAAACAAAAGCCCCTTTCCTTCCATAACAGGTTTAGAGGCTTCAGGACCGATATCTCCCAACCCCAAAACGGCCGTCCCATTTGTAATCACGGCGACCAAATTTCCCTTAGCGGTATATTTATAAACATTATTAACATCTTTAGCAATTTCCAAGCAAGGCTCGGCAACACCAGGTGAATAGGCTAACGATAAATCTCTTTGCGTTGCATATTTTTTGGTTGGAACTACTTGAATTTTTCCAGGAGTAGGCTTTGCGTGGTATAATAAAGCTTCTTTTCTTTTATTGTTATTCTCCATTTTTTTGATTTTATCTGACTCGCAAAGATACTCCTCTCACCTTAAAATTGCCAAAAAAAGTAAACAAATCGATTTTGCAAACTGAAATTTTACGCAAAAAAAGCTGCAATTGCAGCTTTTAAAATAATACTATAGTGTGAATTAACCTTGAGTAATATAAGAATTGAGATGAGCTATAGTTTCTTTTTGAATTTCGATAATTGCTTTCACCACATCACTGATGGAAATAATACCTATGACGCTATCGTTATCCATTACAGGCAAATGTCGCACCCTTTTTGTACTCATCAGTTCCATACAAAACTCCAAATTATCGGTCGGTTTGACCGTAAAAACTTCGGTGACCATAATTTCATGCACCAAAGCTTTTTTGGAAGATTTTGATTTTAGAACGATTTTCCTTGCATAATCTCTTTCAGACAAAATTCCTTTAAGAATACCTTCCTCTATGATAAGAATGGCTCCTATGTTTTTTTCGCTCATCACTGTCAATGCTTCGTAAACAGTATGGGTAGAAAGGATAGAGAAGACCTCAGCACCTTTGTTGCTTAATATTTGATTAACAGTCATATGATTCAGATTTAAAAAAGATAAAGTTAAAAAAATAACGCGTCAAAAAACAATAGCTTATCCTTTTTTTTGAAAAAATAATTGATCTGGATGTACCAATTGGTTTAGGCGGTCCTTCCATTGGGGCAACAATAATGCTAAACCACATTGGTAAGAGGCATTGACCCACCCAAATCCTTCCTTGGCGATGTAATCAAATTCGGTCCCCACATTGCCATACTCGGCAAATACTTTATGAGAGCTGATTTTTAAATCAAATTTCTCTGGGATGGTGCCATTGTAATCTACCGCATTTTTAGTAATTAACCACAACCAACGATA
>JBOFUD010000504.1:0-6236 GCA_051652385.1 Flavobacterium sp. | reverse complement strand
CTTTTGCTTAAATTCAACAATAAGCCGGTTTTGTTTAGGTATTTTTGAAAAAAATCAAAGTATTTATCGGCATTGAATTGGGCTTGAAATTCCTGAAAAGATAGTCCCTTAAATACTTTTCTATCTTTATCTAATGTTTCAAAAACAAAATGGCCTATTATTCCAGATTGTTCTAACAAGGCTGCACTTTCTTCTGCTTTTTCGGGACCAACGGGAATAAAGACATCAGGAACAATACCCCCGCCGCCAAAAACCAATTTCCCCTTTTTGGTTTTAAATTTCAAGGTGTCAGCTATTTTAATACTGTCTTTGTGGTACAATTCGCCGGTCAAAAAACGCCCTTCAGCTTCTTTAAAATAGGCTGTATTGCCTTTTTTATAAGGCTTTTGAATGGACCTTCCAGAGGGAGTATAATACCTCGCTACTGTCAATCGTACTGCCGAGCCATCCTTGAAATCCATTTCACGCTGCACTAGGCCCTTGCCAAAAGAACGGCGCCCTACAATAGTTCCTCTATCATTGTCTTGTATCGCTCCAGCCAAAATTTCGCTGGCCGATGCGCTGTTCTCGTTTATCAAAACAAATAATCTTCCAGATTGAAAACTGCCCTTTTCGGTCGCAAAAGTTCTTTCTACGGCGCCATTTTTACTTTTGGTAAAAACAATTAACTCCTTATCCTTCAAAAATTGATCCGCTATTGCAATGGCTTCTTCCATGTAACCTCCCCCATTATCACGCAAATCAAGTACTAAGGTTTGCACACCTTGCTTTTTTAGTTGAACTAATCCTGAATTAAATTCTGCCGAAGTAGTTGAAGCAAAGCGATTTATCTTGATATAACCCACAGTAGGAGCCACAAGCAAAGCCACATCAACACTTTTGAGCGGAATTACCGCTCTCTTTATTTTAAATTTCAACTTTTGCCGCGTGGTTTTCCTGTACACGGTCACTTCAACCTCAGACCCTACAGCTCCTTTTAGCTTGGAGTAAAGGCTATCGCTTGGCAATTGCCGGCCAAATAATTGTGATTTTCCAGCAAACAAAAGTCGGTCGCCTGCCAGTATCCCGGCTTTTGCAGACGGGCCATTGGCTATAGGTTTTATAACCGCAACCGAATCGTTGAACATATAAAAACTAATGCCGATACCCACAAAATCACCCTTCATACTCTCCGCAACTTGTGCTTGTTCGCTTGGCGGAATATAGACAGAATGTGGATCTAACTTAGCCAAAATAGTATCTACGGTTAAATTCACGATAGAATCTGTGTTGACATTATCTACATATTCGTTGTTGATAAAATCGATTAACGAATTTAATTTTGATTTTGATGCATTAGTAGTAGCGAAACTAGGATTTTTGGCACTATTTAACCAACTACCCATGCCCACTCCAAACGCCAAAGTAGCACTTAAAAGGATCGGCAAATATTTGCTATCAAATTTCATTTAGTCTTCTAAAACAGGAATATGAATCACATCAACACCAGCTTTTATTAAAAATTGTATACCAGCGTCATCACGATATCCATTTTGATATACTACCCTTTTGATTCCGGATTGGTGAATCAATTTACTGCAGTCTTTGCAAGGCGAAAGAGTAATATACAAGGTAGCTCCCTCGCAAGATTGCGTGGATCGGGCAACTTTTAAAATGGCGTTTGCCTCGGCATGCAGTACATCCCAGCGCGTTAAACCTTCGTTGTCTTCGCAACAATTTTCAAATCCCGAAGGCGTTCCGTTGTAACCGTCTGAAATAATCATGCGGTCTTTTACAATTATAGCCCCTACTTGTTTGCGTTTGCAATACGATAACAAACTCCATTCTCTGGCAATTCGCAGATAGGCTTTATCGTATTTATTTAGTTTTATTTCACTCATTTTTATCGTAACCAAAATTCACTTTCAACAATCATAGGAAGCACTACACCAATTATAAAAGAAGACATGACCAAGGCCCAATCTCTTTTTGAAAATCTAAATAATGTTTGCACAATATAGGATACCACCAAAACTACAAAAACCACCGCAATTTGTGCCGCTTCGATTCCTAAAGCAAACTCGCACAAAGGCAGTAATTTGGAGTTGGCTGTTCCGCCTAATATGCTTTTGAAATAGTTAGAAAATCCTAAACCGTGTATTATTCCAAAGAACAAAGTGATAAAAAACACTACATTAATACTCTCTTTTTTGCTGGACTTTCCAGCGGTAAACAAATTAAACAAAGCGGTAATCAAAATCGTGATGGGAATAAGCATTTCGACCACATTGACTTTAATAGCGACTATTCCATAAACTGATAAAAACAAGGCCATGGTATGCCCTAAAGTGAACATGGTAACCAATACTAAAATGCGTTTCCAATCATTAAAGGAATAAGGAATGGCTAATGCGATTAAAAACAATACATGATCGTAGGCATGAATATCTAAAACGTGGCGTAAACCGATTTGAAAATAAATCCAAAATTCTGACATAGGTAAATAAATATAAATTTGATTAAGGGTTTGTAAACTTACGATAATTTTTGATATTGACGAGACTGGAAAAAGCACACAAAACGATTAAAAAAAAGCCAAGAACTCACTAATTATTTATTAAAAACCATATTGAACTGGCGCGATTTTTTTCATGTTCTTAGAAATTTGGGTTAGATGAAGCAATTTATACTACCGTTCTTAGAGCTTAATAGCCGAATATTTTCGCAACCTATTCCTGCATTTTAAAAAAAATCGTATCTTTAATACAACCAATAAAACAACTATTATGTCAATTTCAGATTTATTTGATAACGAATTCAAACAACGCAACAAAGGACATTTTTCGGCTATTGTTCGGGTAGCATTAGCAGATGGAAAAGCCACTCAAGAAGAGCAAGCATTTTTGGACAAACTAGCGGCTCGCCTGGAAATCTCGCCTGTGGAATACCAAGAAATTTTGAAAAACCCCTTGAGTTATGACATTAACCCGCCCTATTTGTATGTGGAGCGCTTGGAAAGGCTGTATGATTTGGGGCGTATGGTGCATACGGACCATCATTTGGGAGATAATCAGGAAAAAATGTTGATGCGTTTTGGTTTGGCGCTTGGTTTTACGCCCAGTAATGTAAGCTATATTGTAAATAAAGCATTGGCATTATTAGATAAAAAAGTAGACTTGGATACGTTTATTTTTGAAATGAAGAATATGAATAAGTAGTCTTTAGTGACAAGTGATTCGCAAAAAAATATTTTAAAACATAAAACCGGTGCCTTTTTACAGCTACCGGTTTTTTATGCTTACAAAGAAGCGAATTGTTTTTCCTCTAGCCCTGATCGCGGCGGCATCCTTTTGTGAAGCGATAGCGCAACAAAAGATAAAGCGGAGAGCAGGAACCCATGTTTCCTAAAAATACCCGATGTTTTGCTCCTAATTTTACTTTGCGTTGGCCATGAATTCTTCGGCTTTTTCGACCATGTTATAGCTCCCACAAAAGAAAGGTACCCGTTGGTGAAGCTCGGTGGGCTGGATTTCCATGATGCGTGCAAAACCATCGGAGGCTTTGGCGCCGGCTTGTTCGGCTATAAAAGCCATAGGATTGCATTCGTAAAGCAAACGCAATTTTCCGTTGGGCGCTTTGGAGCTGGTGGGATACAAATAAATCCCGCCTTTGATCATGTTGCGGTGAAAATCGGAGACCAAACTTCCTATGTAGCGCGAGGTGTACGGACGATCGCCTTCTTCGAGCTGGCAATATTTGAGGTAATTTTTAACGCCTTGGGGAAAATGAACGTAGTTTCCTTCGTTGATGGAATAGATTTTTCCATCAGGAGTATATTTCATGTTGGGATGCGACAAATAGAAGGTTCCAATTGCGGGATTTAATGTAAAACCGTTTACGCCATGACCGGTAGTGTAGACCAACATGGTGGAGGTGCCGTAAATGACGTATCCTGCAGCAACTTGATTGACTCCGGGCTGCAAGAAATCGTCAATAGTTACTGGTGTACCGATAGGAGTAATGCGGCGATAGACGGAAAAAATGGTACCCACCGAAACATTAACATCAATATTGGAAGAGCCGTCTAAGGGATCCATTAATACGACATATTTGTTGTTGTGACTGCTATCGGAACCTTCGACAGTGATAAAATCGTCGTTTTCTTCGGAGGCGATACCACACACAATTTCGCGATTGATGAGCGTTTGAATAAAAACTTCGTTGGCATACACGTCTAATTTTTGCTGATCTTCGCCTTGAATATTTTGTTCGCCTGCAGCGCCAACAATATCGACCAAACCGGCTTGATTGACCTTGTAATTAACTACTTTGGCCGCCAAACGGATGGAGTTGATGATACGGGACAATTCGCCCGAGGAATATTGAAATTGGTTTTGTTTTTCGATGATAAATTCACCTAAGGTTTTGTTGCGTTCTTCCATTACGAAATCGTTGTAGTTAGTTTGAAGTCACAAATATCGTTTTTTTTGTGAAAATGAAATGATAATTATGTAGATAGTTGGACACTATTGTATCTTTGCTGAAAAATTGACAAAAAAAATGTATTTACCGCTTTTTTTTTGCTCAAATGATAACCAATTTACCAAAAATCATGATAATACGAAAAGGAATTGCAACAGATATGAGCGGTGTTTTGTCACTCATCAGAGAATTGGCCGCATTCGAAAAACAACCTGATGCTGTTGTTATTACAGCAGAAGATTTGGTTAGAGATGGTTTTGGCGAACACCCCTTGTTCTCTGTTTTTGTGGCCGAGAAAGAACATGAAATTGTTGGAATCGCCCTATATTACCACCGCTATTCGACTTGGAAAGGAAAAACCATTCACCTTGAAGATTTAGTCGTCAAGGAAAGCATGCGTGGAACCGGTTTGGGGTCGGCATTGTATAAGGCTATCATTGAGCAAGGAAAAAAAGAAGGCGTTCGTAGAGTTGAATGGAATGTTTTGGATTGGAACACACCGGCCATTACTTTTTATGAAAATTCTGGAGCAACGGTACTTGATGATTGGAAAGTAGTTCAAATGAGCGAAAAAGCTATTGATTCGTTTTTAGAAAATAATAAATAACATTCAAAATAGTACTTTTACGAACAACAAAGTTCGGTACTGTTTTACTTTTTTAATTGATAACCATGAGAGTTTTTAAATTTGGAGGAGCCTCCGTAAAAGATGCTGAAGGAATAAAAAACGTACACCACGTACTAAAATCCGTAGGTTTTGATGATGTACTGCTCGTAGTTTCGGCTATGGGAAAAACCACCAACGCATTGGAAGTAGTCATCAAAAATTATTTCGACAAATCGGCTGAATTAAATGCTTCAGTTCAAGAAGTCAAAAAATACCACAATCAAATCATTTTGGATTTGTTTGAGAATGAAAACAATCCGGTTTTTAGTGCTGTTAACTTACTTTTTGCTGAGTTAGAATATTTTTTAGCCCATAACAAATCACCCAATTACAACTTTGTTTACGATCAAGTGGTGAGTTTTGGAGAATTGATTTCGACCACTATTTTAAGTTATTTCATGAATTTTATGGAGATAGAAACACAATGGGTAGATGTTCGAAATTTGATCAAAACCAATGCCAACTATCGCGATGCCGAGGTAGATTGGGAACAAACTAAAGCCAATATTACCAAAACCATCAAAACCAACACCCTAAATATAACGCAAGGATTTTTAGGATCGGATGAAAATCATTTTACAACCACTTTGGGACGAGAAGGATCGGATTATACGGCAGCTATTTTTGCCTATTGTTTGAATGCCGAAAGTGTAACCATCTGGAAAGATGTTCCTGGGGTGATGAACGCCGACCCTAGGTATTTTGAAAATGCAAGTTTGTTGAACCAAATTTCGTATCGTGAAGCAATTGAATTGGCGTTTTACGGCGCCACGGTTATTCACCCAAAAACGTTGCAACCGCTCCAAAAAAAGGAGATTACGTTGTATGTTAAATCTTTTATTAATCCGTTATTAAAAGGAACTGCTGTTTCAAAAGGCGCCGATTTGGAACCCAAATTACCTTGTTTTATAGTAAAACGCAATCAGTTGATGATTTCACTCTCATCTATCGATTTTTCTTTTATCATGGAAGAAAACATCAGTGAGATTTTTGCTTTATTTCACCAATACAAAATCAAAGTGAACTTGATTCAAAACTCAGCGATTAGTTTCTCGGTATGTGTAGAGGATAAATTTGAAAATTTCACGGAATTGAACAGTATTTTGTC
>JBOFUD010000503.1:0-5598 GCA_051652385.1 Flavobacterium sp. | reverse complement strand
CGGTTTTTTAGGGGAATTAAACATTGATTCAAGTACCGATTTGTTTGTGAATTTGCGTTGTATGGAAGTAGAGCAGCAACATGTGCGCTTGTATATGGGGTGTGGCATTACCAAAGACAGTGTGCCCGAAAGCGAGTGGCAGGAAAGTGTCAACAAATCGATGACGATGAAAAGGGTTTTGGGTTAATTGGAAGGAACTTTAGCTTATCTTTTACTTTAAATAAATAATAAATAAATGACAACATTAAAAAAAGGAGATCAAGCCCCTGCATTTTCAGGGGTAGATCAAGACGGAAAAACCCATCAATTGGCTGATTATGCCGGAAAAAAATTAGTCGTTTTTTTCTATCCAAAAGCAAATACTCCCGGTTGTACCGCAGAAGCTTGTGATTTGAGAGATAATTTTGCAAAATTTGAAGCACAGAATTACGCATTATTGGGCGTAAGTGCCGATAGTGCCAAGGCGCAAGCGAAATTTAAGGACAAATATGAGTTTCCCTTTCCTTTATTGGCCGATGAAGACAAAGCGGTAATTCAGGCTTTTGGCGTTTGGGGGCCCAAAAAATTTATGGGAAAAGAATACGATGGGATACACAGAACCACTTTTGTGATTGATGAAAAAGGCATTATTGAAGACGTAATTTCTGAGGTCAAGACAAAAGTACATGCTTCTCAGATTTTAAAGTAAAATCAACAGTACAAAAAGAAAAGGTCGCAAAATACAATTGCGACCGTCTTTTTCTCCTTATTATTTTAAGGGTTCATACCCAAAAAGTTTTTTGTCTTTTATTATTTCTGATACCCCGGAAGGTAACATTGGTTCCCAGCCCGGTTTACCATTGCTGATCATTTTTAGTACTTCTCTAGAGAATACTTCGAGTATTGTTGGATCATAATCGGCAATGTCTTCTACTTTTCCATTGAATTTAAAGAATTTGTAAAGCTCCTTCATTCTTGGATGAACTTTTAAATTGGCCGAGGTAATTATTTCACCTTCCTCGCCTAGCATAGGATACAAGAAAACTTTCATGTCACGATAAAACAATTTTCCAAAAGCTTCTAGGATTCCACCGCTTAAGTGGCGGTAGTATTTCTCATCAAAAATATCAATTAAGTTGTTGACACCCATCGCTAATCCCATTCTGGCTTTGGTATAATTTGAAAAATATTCAACTACCTTATAGTATTCCTGAAAATTTGAAATCATAACGGTTTGCCCTAATGAGCACAGTAATTCAGCTCGATCCATAAAGTCCCGCTCATCAATTTCGCCATCGGAACGTAAATTGGAAAGTGTGATTTCAAAAATAACTTGAGTATTTTCTTTTTCTACTTTGTTTTCTTCCAAAAACATTTTAATAGATTTTTCATACATATCCACATTTACCTTGGTCACCGGTCGGAAACTTCCCCTAAAAGCTAGAATGTTTTTTTTGTACAAAACGGCTGCTGGCAGAATGTTTTTCCCTTCTGGATTAAACATCACGGCATCTGTCATCCCATTTTTTACCAATTGTAAACTCATCAATCGATTGTCTACATCGGCAAATCTCGGTCCCGAAAAATTGATGGTATCAATCTCTAATTGATCTTTATCAAGATGATCGTATAGATATCGTAATAATTTTTTAGGATCGTTGTATTTATAAAAAGCACCATAAATTAAATTTACACCCAAAACCCCCAAGGTTTCTTGTTGCAAACGCGAATCAGTTTCTTTGAAACGAATGTGAATAATAATTTCATTGTAGGCCTCTGTCGGGTCTAATTGATACCGGATACCTACCCAGCCATGCCCTTTAAACTGTTTCGCAAAATCGATAGTGGCTACCGTATTAGCGTAACTAAAAAACAATTTATTTGGATGTTTTACTCGGCTTAAACGTTCTTCTATTAATTCTCCCTCAAAAGTCAACATTTTTTTTAGACGACTCTCGGTAACGTACCTTCCATCTTCTTCGATGCCATAAACGGCATCACTAAAATCTTTATCGTATGCAGACATGGCCTTTGCAATTGTTCCTGACGACCCTCCAGCTCTAAAAAAATGTCTTACTGTTTCTTGCCCTGCACCAATTTCGGCAAACGTCCCGTAGATATTTTCGTTTAAGTTAATGCGTAACGATTTATCCTTTATGGATGGAATTTGCTCAATAATTTTGTCTCCCTTGAGTTTGATTTTTTGTGTATCCATTTTGAATCTAAATAGTGCTGTTTTGTGACAAAGTTAATTAATTCGATTTCGATATGAATCATAAATAATTCTATTTTTGTAAAAAAAATAATAAACATTGAACATCTATTTCCTAGGCACTGGCACATCGCAAGGTATTCCTATTATCGGGAGTACGCATCCTGTTTGTAAAAGCATTGATTCTAAGGACAAAAGGCTTCGTGTTTCTCTCTGGATTTCATGGGACCAACATTCTTTCGTTATCGATTGCGGTCCTGATTTTAGACAGCAAATGTTGGCGTCAGATTGTCAGAAAGTCGATGGTATTTTGTTTACGCACGAGCATTCTGATCATACAGCTGGTTTAGACGATATTCGTCCGTTTAACTTCAAACAAGGCGAAATGCCTATTTATGCTCATTATAGAGTACTTGAAAATTTAAAAAAACGATTCGATTACGTTTTTGAAACTGAAAATCGATATCCAGGCGCTCCTTCGGTTAAAACTATTGAAGTACAAAACAACCAGCCTTTTGAATTGGGTGGGAAAAATGTAATTCCCATTAATGTTATGCATGGTGATTTGCAAGTGTTTGGATACCGAATTGATGATTTTGCGTATCTAACTGATGTGAAAACGGTTGCCCCAAACGAAGTAGAGAAGTTGAAAGACTTAGAGGTACTTGTATTGAATGCGCTTCGTATGGAGCCTCACAATACGCATTTTAACCTGCAAGAAGCACTAGATTTTATCGCCCTTGTACAACCAAAAAAAACGTATCTTACTCACATTAGCCATTTGCTCGGTTTTCACGAGATAGTACAACAACAATTGCCAGAAAATGTGTTTTTGGCTTACGATAATTTAGAAATTACCCTTTAATTTATAGTTCTAAAAATGAAAAATTCCCTTTTATTGTATGGTTTTATCTTGGCTGTTTTGTTCAATATCTACACCTTTATGTTTTTGAATAATGAGGTTAAATTCGAACAAGACAAATTTACCAAAGTCACCAACAAATTGCGAGATAGTATAAAAAAAGTAGAAGCAAAATATGACGATGCTGCTTATTTTTCGTTGGTCAAAAATGACAATGCACAAAATTATTTTGATACTTCTAGTCCAGATAAAACAATTTTAATCGAAAAATTAATACCTAGTGTTACGGAGAAATTATTGGATTATAATGCGCTGCCCAAAGGAAATCCTTACACCGGACAAGAGTCCATTGGAGCTAACAAATTTATTATCAATAAAGTTAGAATTTTAAATCACCGTTGGATTATTGCCGATTTTAGTGATGGCGAATATTGGGGCGAAGTACTTTTGAAGTATTTTGTAAACACTGACGAAAGCATCTCTTTTGAAGTCAATCAATCTTTGTTGTACCAAAAATAATTTCTACACATTACTTTCAGATGACGTTAACTCCTATAATAGAAAGAGTACTCTTAAATGATGCTGTTGAAATTAGTAATTTGATTATAAATAATGCCTCATTTTATTTAAAACCACATTATTCTGATGCACAATGGAGTATTTTTAAGAGTTATTATTCAATTGAAACCATTCAGCAAAAAATCCTAAAGCAGCAAATGTTTTGTGCTAAACTAGAGACTTCAATAGTGGGAACCATTGCTTTAGATCACAATTATATTGTAGGTTTCTACACCCATGTTGATTATGCAAAAAAAGGAATTGGGTCAAAGCTGCTTAGTTATATTGAAAAGGAAGCACAAAAAATCGGACATCTTGAAATTTATTTGGCATCATCACCAGTTGGAGTTGATTTTTACCTGAAATTTGGTTGGCAAATAGTGGAAGAACTAGCAATTGATTATTTGGGAGTTTCTTTTGTAGAAACGGTAATGAAAAAGCGGCTTTAAATGTTGGATTAAAGCCGCTTTTTTTGATATTTGATAGTTTTACTATTCGTTTATTTTAACCAATTCTTGAAATCATAAAAATTTTGTGGAGAAACACCATGACCAATTGGATATTCTTTGTAGGTAATAGCAATGCCTAATTTTTCCATAAAAGGAGTTGTTTTTCTTGCCCAATCTACCGGAATTACTTGATCTACTGTGCCATGTGAGGCAAAAAAGCGTAAGGAATTCAGGTTGTTTTTTAAGTAATCTTCTGCAAGGATATCTGGATTCAAGTAGCCGCTCATGGCAACTACTTGTTTGATTTTTTCGGGATACGAAAGTGCCACGGCATAACTTAAAATAGCGCCTTGGCTAAATCCGACAAGGCTTACCTGCGTTTTATCGATGGGATAATTTGCGATGACTTCATCAATAAAAATGGCAATGCGATCACGTGATTCCCGCGCTTGATCGTTATCTGAAAATTTATTTTGATCAGCATCAAAATTGATGGCGTACCAAGCATGGCTTCCGTATTGCAAATCATAAGGCGCTCTGGCCGAAATAATATAATAATGGTCTGGTAATTCAGGAGCAAAAGAAAATAAATCGGCTTCATTACTTCCGTAGCCGTGCAATAAAACTAGTACTGGATTTTGTTCTAAAATAACTTTTGGTTCTCTTATTTTGTATTCTAAGGATAAATTCATGTGGTGTGTTTTTGACTTATTCTATGTTTTTAAATATTTTTTGAAACTGTTCTCCTAAAAGTGGAATCAATTTTGTTTCTCCCTGTAAAGCGGCAACAAAACCATACATCCAAAGCACAAAATAGAAAATGTAAAAAGCAGAAGAGATCATCCAACTATCAAAATAGCCAATGAAATAACCAATTAAAAAGAACGAAAGAAAAATGCCCAAGGCTTGACGAATATGAAAAGCAGCAAAAGTATCTTTTTTATCCAAGTTCATAAATATGGCAATCACCGCTCCAATGATAGTAATATAACTTACGATGGCGGTATTTTTGCCTTCTTTTGTAGGATTCATTTTTTGTTTTTTTAATTTAATACTAATTGGTTTTGGTTGATGCAACCGTACACTTTTCCTTGTAGTTTTTGTCCTAAAAAAGCCGAGTTTTTAGACTTAGAAAGTATGTTTTCTTTGGTGAAAACAGTTGCTCCTTCTGTAGTGAAAAGCGTTACATTGGCCATTTGTCCTTCGTCGATACGGTGAATTGGAATGCCAAAAGTAGCTTTTCCAGCCGTTAGTTTTTCGATAATTATGTCGGTTGGCAAAACGGTAGACAAAGCACCGAAAGCACTTTCTAATCCAATAGTTCCATTTTTGGCTCCGTCAAATTCCATTTTTTTATGCTCAATATCTATTGGGTTGTGGTCGGAGGTAATCATGTCAATGGTACCGTCTAAAACACCTTGCAGTAGTGCTTTCCTGTCAGCTTCACTTCTCAGTGGCGGAGCTACTTTGTATCGGGTATCAAAACCATCGAGTTGGTCTTCATTCAGAACTAAATGATGTACGCTCACGCTACAAGT
>JBOFUD010000502.1:0-2263 GCA_051652385.1 Flavobacterium sp. | reverse complement strand
ATGAAAGACAATGGTTACGATGCTGTAAAAAGCGGTTATGTAGGAAATATTTTGCCGCTTGGTTCCAATCATTACAGCCAATGGACGAACAACCATTATCAATATGCCCTAGAAAAAGCTGCTGAATACAAAATTATGGTCAATGCACACGAAGCGGTGCGCCCAACGGGAATTTGTAGAACTTATCCTAATTTGATCGCCAACGAATCAGCTAGAGGAACCGAATATCAAGCTTTTGGAGGCTCAAAACCCAATCACGTTACGCTTTTGCCTTTTATGCGTTTGTTAGGCGGTCCGATGGATTATACTCCGGGTATTTTCGAAATGGATATTAGCTCCTTCAATCCCAAAAACAATTCGCATGTAAATAGTACTATTGCCAACCAATTGGCTTTGTATGTTACGTTGTATAGCCCTTTGCAAATGGCAGCCGATTTCCCGGAGCATTACAATAAATTTGCGGATGCTTTTCAATTCATTAAGGATGTAGCTATCGATTGGGATGAAAGTAAATATCTTGAAGCCGAACCGGGAGATTATATCACCGTAGCGCGAAAAGCCAAAGGTACCAACAACTGGTATATTGGAAACGTAAATGGGGAAACGCCCCGAACTTCCAAAATTAAGTTGGACTTTTTGGACAAAGGCAAAACCTACGAAGCCACGATTTATGCCGATGCTAAAGACGCGCATTATAAAACAAATCCGCAAGCGTACACGATTCGAAAAATAAGGGTAACCAGCACATCACAGTTATCGCAACTATCGGCTCCAGGCGGCGGATATGCTGTAAGTATCGTGGAAGTAAAAAAATAAAAACACTATATAAAACGCCTTTCCAAATCTAAAATTTAGATTAATTTGTTTTGTAGCAAATGAGCTCGATCTAGTATCGAGCTCATTTTTTTTGGAATAACAAGTCATTTTTTAGGCCACGATTTTACTAATTTTTTTGGAAAAGTTTGGTGTTTTTTGGTGCAACGACACTATTTTCTGATTAGGACGGATTAAAATCAATCCCAACACTATGGCCGAACCTAGGTTTTTTTTGCACTGTCAAGTTCCGTAGGAACGTTTTATTTTGTAGCCCAGAAATTTATTTCTGGGGATAGCAACGCCATCAATTTAAGTTCCGTAGCAACGATTCATATTATTGATCGTTTTCAGAATTTTGTTTTTTTTTGACAGCCATGATTTCACAGCGCTTTTTTATTTCTGATGAAGCTAAAATTGGTGTATTCGTGCCTATTTTTTTAAATCGGTACGTTCGTTTCGATCGTTTTTTTTTGAAAACTGAAAAAGCGATAACTGAAATTTACTTTGTAACTTTGTGATCTTAAAATTTAATTTTCAGATGAAACACCACTTTTGGTACTTTTTTATAGGTACACTATTTTTGTCTTCTTGCAACGACAATGATAAACGCCGATCGGAAGCTCAAAAAATAGAGGCTCAAAAAAAGGAAGTGATCTTTAAGAATATTTCTAAAGGGTGGGATTTTCAAAACGCTCCTATAAACGAGGTGGCCGAAAACAGCCTTGGTTTTTGGAGCGAATGGCGTTCATTTATTGACGAATTGGCACAAAAACCCAAAAGTTCGATCAGTGCTTTTCAGAAAAAATCAAAAGCACTAACCAAAAAAGCTCAGAATTTAAAGGAAAACCTTCCCGTACAATACAACACGCCTTCCATTAAAAGTCGCATCGCTATTTTGATTACTAACATAAGTTTGTTGGACATGTATATGCATTTAACCCAAATTCCAGACAAAAAAGTGGTGCATCAAATTGCCGAAATTAACCTTGAACTTATTGCTTTGCAACGCGAAATGGACAAGGTCGATGTGAAAAATAAAATCCCTATAGAAATGGGTGAAACTGAAATGTTGCAAATGATAAAAGATACGGCAAGAGCTATTCCTTCTAACGTTGTGTTGCCTTCAAATACCCCTCGAGTTGAGTAAGCCAATTTTATATAAAACCTACGACAAATCGCCTAAAACCAGGCAAATTAGCGATAATTTAACAGCGCAAATAGCGGTTAAAATTCATGTTGCTGGCTTGTTGGGTTCTGGTTTTTCATTTGTTACCCGTACCTTGTTTACCCAAACTGAATTACCCTTTTTGTTGGTTTTTAACAACAAAGAAGAAGCGGCCTATTATCTGAATGATATGGAGGAATTGGTGGGCGAAAAAGACGTTTTGTTTTACCCCGCCTCTTTTCGAAGACCCTATCAAATTGAAGAAACCGACAACGCCAATGT
>JBOFUD010000501.1:0-3765 GCA_051652385.1 Flavobacterium sp. | reverse complement strand
CTGGGTTTTTTATTGGTATTCTTTTTTTTGCTACTTTCGAAAGATAACTTTTCAAATTATGTCAAAATTTCCTTCCTTTCAAAAAGTGTGGCATTCCTCCATTGCTACCCTTTTACGATTTCCGTTAGAAGTATTGGTTACTATAGTTGGTGCGTGTTGTGCCTTTCTGATGATTCGAAACAATTATGCTGCAGCAGAGGAAGTTCAATTTGTGAAAATCATCATGAGCTGTTCGCTGTGTTTAGTGGGTTTTTTGTCGTGTAGTTTGTTTTTTGATGCTGTAAAAGGCCGGAGTTTTTATCGACTTGGAATCAGTTTATTGGTTGCTGCGCTCCTTTTTTTGTTCGTTTTTAGTTTTGATTTGGATATTTCAGAAGTTGAAATTCAGCAATTTTTTGTGCTTACTATTGCGCTACACGTACTGGTTTCCTTTGCTGCTTTCCTTCCCAAAAAATACAATCAAGAAGAATTTTGGGAATTCAATAAACTACTTTTTCTTCGAATTCTGACGTCTGGTTTGTATAGCGGTGTGCTTTTTGCTGGTTTAGCGTTGGCTATAGTGGCGGTCAAAGAACTCTTTTCTTTTGATTTGGATGAAAAACTGTTTGGTTATTTATTTATAGGAATTGCGGGTCCCTTTAATACGCTTTTTTTTCTAAATGGTATTCCTGTAATGGATCAAAATACTGTGCCGCTTAAGTTGATTTATCCTATCGGACTCAAAAAATTTACGCAATATGTACTGCTACCATTAATTAGTTTGTATTTGGTTATTTTGCTTTGTTACGAAGCCAAAATTTTGATCACTCTTTCGCTGCCTATTGGTTGGGTTTCTTATCTGGTACTCGTATTTGCCATTATCGGTATTTTGTCTTTTTTATTGGTACATCCTATTGCCAATGATACAGGAAACGTCTGGATGAAAACCTTCAATCGGTGGTTTTATTATTTGTTACTTCCTTTATTAGGGCTGCTATTTTGGGCCATTTTGTACCGTATTTTTACCTACGGTTTTACACACGAGCGCTATTATGTGTTATTATTGTCTCTTTGGTTGACCTTGGTTGTTGCTTATTTTTTGATTTCGAAAAATCCTAAAATAATATTCATTCCAATTAGTCTTTGCTTGGCTGGTTTGTTCTCTATTATTGGTCCTCAAAGCGCCGATAGTGTTGCTAAAAGGAGTCAGCTTCATCGGTTTTCGGAGTATGTTCAGCTATTGAAAAAACAACCGCTAAGTTTTGAAGCTGAAAAAGACTTGAGTTCTATTGTTGAATTTTTAGCATCGAATTATACGGCTCAAATAATGCTTCCCTTTGCAAAAGAAAAACTGACCGTTATTTTGGCGACTGAAAAGCGACCTAATGCTGCTGTTATTGTTGAAGCACTTGGTGCTAATTATCGATCCCAGTACGATCTTGTCAATGCGAATAAGCTGTATTTTAGTTATGCTTACTCGGATAATTTGAATCATTCAATTGAAAATATTCAGGGATATGATTTGTCTTTTTTAGTATCGAACTACGGCCAATTGGAGTGCGGCAACTGTGTTGTAATTGATTCGACGTCTTACTCCATACGATCGATTAAAAAATCGTACGGAATCGATTTGCAAATTAATAATGACCTTGTTGCATTGCCCTTTATTCCGTTTATAGAAAAGACGGCTGCGTTTGATAGCCGCCATTCTTCTAAAAAAATTACTCAAGTCGTGGAGACTGCTAACTATACTTTTTTGATTACTTTTTTGGAAGTTGGAGGTAAATATATAAATGGAAAAAAAGTACCCGAAAATTATAACCTTAAAATGCTTCTTAAGATCAAATGATTTTTAGCCCAGATAGTAATGAAAATCCTTTGGTGAAAAAAGTTTTTGTTTTTCTTGCTCCAAAAGAGCGACCAACGGAAGCTCCTTTTGGAGGGTAGAAAAACTAACTTTTTCGGCAAAGATTGTAATGGATAGTTGGATTGGCTTCTAATGAATTGAATCTAAATCGTAAATTAGCGTCATGAAGAAGTATCTTATGTTTTTTATTGCAACGTGGATGGTGTATCCATGCAACTCGCAAATCAAGGAATTGCCTCCTCATTTCATAGCTGCCGACCCAAATACGCTCACGTTTTCGGCGTACGATGCTTTTGATGCGCGGTACAGCTTGAATGCAAATGTTTTTAAGAAGACTAGCGGGAACGAAAATTGGGACTACAAAAATGTTTCTTTAGGAATTGTTAGCCAGGTCGATATTCAAAACCCGTTGCAATTGGCTTTGTTTTATCAGGATTTTAATACGGTTGTTTTGCTTGACAATCAGCTTAATGAGGTGCGTAAAATTGATTTTTCTGTAGTTTCTGATCAAATTAATGTCAGCGCCATGGGCCTAGCTTCACAAAATCAATTGTGGATTTTTAATACGTTTAATCAGCAAATTGGTCGCTTCGATTATCTAAAAAACGAGTATACAATTGTAAGCACTCCACTTTCAGCCAAAATTAAGTGGTATACTGCTAGTTTTAATACTTTTAACTGGATAGATGAAACAGGTTTGGGGTATTCTTGTGCGTTTTTTGGAACAATCGAAAGCTTGGGACGATTTCCTGCCGCTGATCAGATTCAAATTATTAACTCAAAACAAATAGTTTACAGTGTTGATCAAAAAATTATTGTCATGAATAGGGGTAAAGACAATTTATGGACTAGTGCTACTTTATTAGTTCCTGAAAAAAGGTTTTATAAATTTTATTATCACGCCCAAAATTTAGCTATTTTTACAGCTGAAGGAATTTATAATTTTAAAATCATACTACCGTAATGCACATAGCAGTAGCTGGAAACATAGGCTCAGGAAAAACCACCTTAACACAATTATTATCCAAACATTTCAAATGGGAGCCCCATTATGAAGACGTAGTTGATAATCCTTATTTGGATGATTTTTATCATCAAATGGAACGTTGGTCTTTTAATTTACAAATATATTTTTTGAATAGTCGTTTTCGTCAAGTGATGCAAATTCGGGAAAGTGGCAAAAAAATCATTCAAGATAGAACGATTTATGAAGACGCTCATATTTTTGCCCCCAACCTTCATGCAATGGGATTGATGACCAATCGAGACTATCAGAATTATACCTCTTTGTTTGAATTGATGGAAACTATGGTGCAGCCACCCGATTTGTTAATTTATTTAAGAAGTTCCATTCCCAATTTGGTGGGTCAAATTCATAAACGTGGGAGAGAATATGAAAATTCTATCTCCATAGACTATTTAAGCCGGTTAAACGAACGCTACGAAGCGTGGATTCAGAGTTATGCTAAGGGGAAGCTTTTGGTTATTGATGTGGATAATATCAATTTTGTTGACAATCCAGAAGATTTAGGAAATATCATTAATCGTATTGATGCTGAAATCAACGGATTATTTTAGAACCCGGATGTTGCATGTTTACATAGGGAAAAGTATTGAAATTGTGGTGCTTACTTGATTTTAATTAAAAAAAAAACACCTCATAATGCCTGAGCATTATGAGGTGTTTTTTAGTTGGTGTCAATGTCAAATTAATGATCTCTACCTATAATTATTTTAGTGCATTTAATTGTGCTTGCACTTCTGCTTCAGTTCCTTCAAAAGTTTGTGTAGTAGTTTTTCCGTTGGCAGTAGTAGTTACTGTGGCTTTAGAATTTCCGTTTTCGTTGGTCATTTCCACTCGAACATCTTTAGAAGTCGTCAATGTAATTGTTTCTGTTTTTTTGCCTACAAATTTTCCG
>JBOFUD010000500.1:0-4110 GCA_051652385.1 Flavobacterium sp. | reverse complement strand
CAACGTGTAACTGGAAGAAAAGACGAATATCACGAGGTAGAAGAATTCATCTGTAACACTTGTCGTTTTGACAAAAAAGAGGTTGGTGATTGGATCATTGAAGGACCTAGAGTTTTTGAGAAAGACTCGGTAATTAATCAAAATAATTATGCCAGAACAGATAAAGTAATCATCAATACCGAAGAAAAAATCTTAAAAGGCAGACCGCAAGATCGCAAAAAAATCAGTATGGCCGAAATTGATTACAATGAAAAAATTGACGGTAACTTAATAGATTCGAACAAAAATGGATAGTGCCTTTATAATAGAAAAAAGTGTTGTTATAGTAGTAGTTTTTGCTATTACAATGTTGGTGGCTATGTATTCTACTTGGGCGGAACGTAAAGTGGCTGCTTATTTGCAAGATAGAGTTGGCCCTAACAGAGCAGGTTGGGGAGGTTTGTTTCAGCCACTGGCAGATGGTTTGAAATTATTTGCCAAGGAAGAATTTGAACCGGACACCCCAAATCGTTTCTTATTTTTTGTAGGTCCTGGAATAGCCATGGGAACAGCTTTAATGACAAGCGCCGTGATTCCTTGGGGGGATAAAGTGCATCTATTTGGTAGAGATATTTATTTGCAAGCAACGGATATTAACATTGGTCTTTTGTATTTCTTTGGTGTTGTATCCATAGGTGTGTACGGAATTATGATTGGAGGGTGGGCTTCAAACAACAAGTTCTCCTTAATGGGTGCGGTTCGTGCTGCATCTCAAATGGTGTCATACGAAGTGGCCATGGGGTTATCCATGATTGCTTTGTTAATGATGACAGGGACTTTGAGTTTACGTGAAATTTCAGCTCAGCAAGCTGGCATGAATTGGAATGTATTCTACCAGCCACTGTCCTTTCTAATCTTTTTAATTTGTGCGTTTGCAGAAAGTAACCGAACTCCTTTTGATTTACCGGAATGCGAAAGCGAATTAATTGGAGGGTATCATACGGAATATTCTTCCATGAAAATGGGATTTTATTTGTTTGCAGAGTATGCCAATATGTTTATTTCCTCGACAATTATTGCTGTTTTGTTCTTCGGAGGGTATAATTACCCGGGGATGGCTTATGTAGTAGAGCATTGGGGTTTGAATATTGGTAATCTTCTTGGTGTTGCGGTTTTATTTACTAAAATATTTAGTTTTATCTTTTTCTACATGTGGGTAAGGTGGACTATTCCAAGATTTAGATACGATCAATTGATGCATTTAGGGTGGCGAATTTTAATTCCACTCTCCATCGTGAATATCATTATTACTGGGATTGTTATTTTGAGAGCAGATATTGCTTCTTATTTAGGATTCTAAATTAATTACGAAGTGCCCTAGCCCTGATAGTAGCGGCATCCTTTTATTTTTTTTTCAAAAATAAAAGATATAGCGAATAGCAGGATTAGCTTTAAATAAAAAACAAAAAATGTCAATAGAAACTATTTCATTATCGGGCAGAAAGAAGGTGGTCTCCAACAAGGAGATGACTTTTCTTGAGCGCTTATATCTAGTAGCCATTATCAAAGGGTTGGTGATTACGATCCAACACTTTTTTAAGAAAAAGGCAACCATTCATTATCCAGACCAAGTACGCGAAATGAGCCCTATTTACCGTGGTCAACATATGTTGAAGCGCGATGAAGAAGGAAGAGAAAACTGTACTGCTTGTGGTTTGTGTGCTTTGTCGTGTCCTGCTGAGGCCATCACTATGAGGGCTGGAGAACGTAAAGCAGATGAAAAGCATTTATATCGTGAGGAGAAATATGCGGAAATATATGAAATTAATATGTTGCGTTGTATTTTCTGTGGTTTGTGTGAAGAGGCTTGTCCGAAAGACGCGATTTATTTAACACTTTCAAAGGAATTAGTACCTTCTAGCTCCAATAGAGAAGATTTTATTTTTGGAAAAGATAAATTAGTAATGCCTTTGGATATGGCTATTAAAAATACTCAACTTAAAAACGCTAACTAATGTCTACAGTACTTCTTGTTTTTTGCCTGTTGGGCTTTATTACTCTGGCTAGTGCCTTCTTAACGATTTTTAGCCGTAATCCCATTCATAGCGCGATTTATTTAGTGATTTGTTTTTTTTCTATTGCAGGTCATTATTTGTTATTGAACGCTCAGTTTTTAGCTATAGTTCATGTCATTGTGTATTCGGGAGCTATCATGATTTTGTTTTTGTTCACCATTATGTTAATGAATTTGAATAAAGAAGACGAGGTGCACAAGCCTCGAGTGACGCGCCTTGGAGCAATTGTGTCCTTTTGTTTGGTGTGCTTGGTTTTGATTGCCATTTTTACCAATTCTAAACCAATTGTTGGCGAGTATGTTGCTACCGGCGAAGATTTTCAATCTATAAATGTATTGGGTAAAGTATTGCTCAATGAGTATATGGTTCCGTTTGAATTTGCTTCAATATTGCTTTTAACAGCTATGATTGGAACGGTGCTTTTGTCTAAAAAAGAAAAAATAGAAAAGTAAGATGAATAATATTTTAAACCAGATTGGTATCGAAAATTACATCTTCTTGAGTGTCATCCTTTTTTGTATTGGCATTTTTGGAGTTTTGTACAGAAGAAATGCCATCATTGTTTTCATGTCAATAGAAATTATGTTAAACGCCGTAAATTTACTTTTTGTGGCTTTTTCTACCTATCATCAAGATGCTCAAGGGCAGGTATTTGTTTTTTTCTCGATGGCGGTTGCTGCAGCTGAGGTTGCGGTTGGGTTAGCCATATTGGTTTCTATTTTTCGAAATCTTGGTGCCATTACTATTGATAATTTAAAAAACTTAAAAGGATAATGGAAATAAATAGCAACATCGCATTAATAGTAGTTCTTGCTCCCTTGGTAGGTTTTTTGATCAACGTGTTTTTTGGAAAAAATTTAGGAAAAACACTTTCAGGGGTCATTGGTACAGTGGCCGTTTTAATATCTTTTGTTTCGTCATGTTTCTTTTTTAGCGTACTATCTTCTGGAGGTGCCGCTATTACGGTATCATTGTTCGAATGGATTCAAATTGGAACCTTTAAAGTTGATTTGGGGTTTTTGATAGATCAACTTTCGGTATTGTGGTTACTATTTGTAACAGGAATAGGGTCTTTGATCCATTTGTATTCCATCAGCTACATGCATGATGATGAAAATATGCATAAGTTTTTTGCCTATTTGAATTTATTTGTATTCTTTATGATCACGCTAGTGGTTGGTAGTAATCTGCTAGTTTTATTCATTGGGTGGGAAGGTGTAGGTCTTTGCTCTTACTTGCTAATTGGATTTTGGTACACCAACCAAGAGTACAATGATGCGGCGAAGAAGGCGTTTATTATGAATAGAATTGGAGATTTAGGACTGTTAATTGGTATTTTCATCTTAGGAAGACAATTTAATACTTTAGATTACACTACATTAAAAACGTTAATTGCTGGCGCTACTGATCTTAATTTGTATGCGTTATCTGCAGCTGCTTTTGCTTTATTTATTGGTGCTTGTGGTAAATCGGCGCAAATTCCATTATACACTTGGCTTCCAGATGCGATGGCCGGTCCGACGCCTGTTTCTGCTTTAATACACGCAGCAACAATGGTAACAGCCGGTATTTTTATGATCACTAGGTTGAATTTTATTTTTGATTTAGCACCCGATGTTCAGAATACAATAGCTATTGTGGGCGCCGTAACTTCTTTAGTCGCTGCAACCATAGGTTTGGCACAAAATGACATCAAAAAAGTTTTGGCATACTCTACTGTTTCACAGTTAGGGTTAATGTTCTTAGCCATTGGATTGGGAGCGTATGAAGTGGCGGTTTTTCATGTTATTACACATGCCTTTTTTAAAGCCTGTTTGTTCTTGGGGTCTGGATCTGTTATTCATGCTTTGCACGGGGAACAAGACATGCGCAATATGGGTGGATTACGTAAAGTGATGCCCATCACTTTTGTCACTATGTTGGTTTCGGCCTTGGCTATTTCCGGAGTTCCGTTGTTTTCCGGTTTCTTTTCAAAGGACGAAATTTTACTAACAGCCTTTCATCACAACGTTCCGCTATGGGTGATTGGGTCTATTGCCTCTGTTATGACGGCTTT
>JBOFUD010000499.1:0-12257 GCA_051652385.1 Flavobacterium sp. | reverse complement strand
CTATTCGTTTTTGAGCGTATTTTTTGGCTACTGCCGACGTGATAGACGAATCTAACCCACCGGAAAGCAGCACGCCATAAGGCACATCGCTCATTAGTTGTCTGTGAACGGCGGCTTCCAATGCTTCTTTAATGGCTGGGATGCTCGTTTTGTTGTCTTTTACCGCGTCGTAGTCTGTCCAATCTCTTTTGTACCATTGTACAAACATTCCATCTTTACTTGACAAATAATGTCCTGGAGGAAACAATTCAATTTTGGTACAATAGCCTTCTAATGCTTTTAATTCAGAAGCTACATAAAAAGTACCGTGTTGGTCCCAACCTATATATAAAGGAATAATGCCCATGTGATCGCGAGCCACGAAATACTCATCTTTTTCAACATCGTATATTGCAAATCCGAAGATTCCATTCATTTCATCTATAAAATGTACGCCTTTTTCTTTGTACAAAGCCAAAATCACTTCGCAGTCGCTTTCGGTTTTGAAATGGTATTTTCCATCAAATTGTTTGCGCAATTCTCGGTGGTTGTAAATTTCGCCATTGGCAGCCAAAATTAAATTTCCATCTTCGCTCAACAACGGTTGTTTTCCAGAAGCAGGATCCACAATTGCCAAACGTTCGTGAGACAAAATCGCTTTTTCATTGCTAAAGATGCCACTCCAATCGGGTCCACGGTGGCGGATAATTTTAGACATTTCTAAGACTTGAGGTCTTAAGGTTTCTGATTTCTGTTTTAGGTCAAAGGCACATACTATTCCGCACATAGCTATATTTTTTATTTCTGATTATTTATTTTGATGTGGCAAAGATGTCTCATTCACTTCAAACAGAAAACACAAAAGCTTATTTTAGTTATAAATGTTAACCAAATAATTGTTTTTAATTAAAAAAATAAAGCACATAGTGGGTTAATCGTGTTTTGGAGGTAATTGGTTAACGTGTTAAATGGTAAATCGTTTACGGTTTAACCGCACAGACGCAAGGTCGCTAAGAGTATCGACTACCCGGCACCATCGGTTTATTCATCGTGGGAATTTCAAATATTTAAAATTCCAAGATTGTTTTTGGGCTTGGGACTTTTGTCGCTATCAAATTTGCAGCCGATTCTCGCATAAAGAGAAGTACTTTATCGTTACTGCATAAAATTTTGTTAAATTCACAAGCATACCTACTATCCGAAAATCATAATTACCTAAATTTGAGTTAATTAACTAAAATTTTTAATATGAAACTAGTAAAAGCAATTGGTGCTATTGCACTATTAGGAGTTATCACAACTTCATGTGGAGAAAAGAAAACCGACAAAGCAGCAGAGGCTACTGACACAACTATAGTTGCCGTTGACTCTGTAACGGTAGTTGAGACCCCGAATATCGTGGGTGTAGCCTCCGGGAATGCCGATTTTTCAACATTGGTCACTGCTGTAGAGGCTGCAGGACTAGCAGAAACCTTGAGTAGTGCGGGACCTTTTACGGTTTTTGCACCTAACAATGCTGCATTTGCAAAACTCCCAGCTGGTACAGTAGATGCCTTGTTGAAACCAGAAAGCATTGACAAGTTGAAAGCGCTTTTGACTTATCATGTGGTGGCAGGCAAGTTTGATTCGGCTACCGTGATTGAAGCCATCAACAAAAACAATGGAAAATATACCGTAACAACCGTTCAAGGCGAGCCACTTGTTTTGAGTTTAAAGGATGGAAAAGTAATTTTGACAGATGCAAAAGGAGCTACATCAACAGTTGTGCTTGCTGATGTGGCAGCTGCCAATGGTGTGATACACGCTATTGATTCAGTTGTTATGCCAAAATAATTATTAATTCAATATTGCATTATTAAAACCGTTGTCCTAACAAAAGGCAACGGTTTTTTTTATGCAACAACTCATTTGTTTAACCCAGAAATACAGTCGACTTCGCTTGATTTCTTTTCTTTACTACAAATTTTAAAACCTTCCCCAAAACTCTTTTAATAGGATTTGCTGTGTTTTCATTCCATACATTTTTGGCTAAAAACGTTGTGCCTAATCCGATCACTTTGTGGATCAGATTCGATCCCGTATCTGGAGTTGCAATGGCATCAAGAAACGAACTTTTTATCAAATTAATCGGCGAACAACTTTTTAAGGTGCTGTGATACTGATTTTTTAATTCCAAAAGATCGGTTTGCTGTTTGTTTTTCAAAAAGGCTATTTTTTGTTCGAGGTCATTTTTTTCAATTGGCTTCATAGTTCCGTTTGGTTTTTCATTTTATTAATAATGAAATTACTTACCGGATTTTTAACCCACTCATCTCTAAAAATATACAGTACAATTGCCAGACAAAAATAACCAAAAGCGACACTAAAAAACCCCAAAAATGTTTCTCCCAGCAATTGTCCCACCCAAAGTGCCAGCCCAACGTTTATTAGTAATAGAAACAAGACAACCACAAGAGCCATGACTAACCTTACCGCCAAATTCGAAAATATATCAGCCGCTTTATAAACGGCTTCATACTTGCATAATTCTAGCGTTGTTTTGCTATATATTTCTACTTTTTGGATCAGCTTCTCGATTGTTGTTGCAACGTTTTCCATTATTTCTATTTATTATTTTGGGGCTACCAACGATTTTGCATCGTCTACCATTTCGTCATAGGTATCCGAAACCTCTTGACACAAACCGCCAAGCTTTCCTTTAAGTCCATCGGCATACTCTTGCCCTTTATTCATGATTTTTCTTCTTGTTTTTGTTCCTTTGTTCGGTGCAAATAACACCCCTAACAAGGCCCCTATACCAAGGCCTAAAACTACTCCTGCTGCTGTTCTTCCTGTTTCCATAATTTCTATTTTTTTTTAAAGTATTCGATTCATTTGTATTATATTTTTTTTCCTTGGATTAATCTTAATAATATTGCTATTACCGCAATAACTAATAAGATGTGAATGACTGACCCGGCGCTATAAGCAAAAAAACCTATGGCCCAGAAGATGATTAAAATAACTGCGATTGTGTAAAGTAAATTGCCCATAATAAAAAATTTAAATTGTCATGTTATGCACTAAAAAAATAAAATACCTACGCTGAGTTGGCTTGTGAAAATTAAAGTAGAGATGGTTAGTTTTTCTGTTTGCTTCTGTTTGAAAGCCGCAATTAACTGGAATTTCACCTCCCCTCGATAGCTCCTCTAATTTGAAGGTACTGCTGCTTTCTCTCTCTGAAAAAAATTACGCGCTATAGTTTGCCCACTTTACGGCGCACTCTTGGGATGGCCTGTTGTTCTGTTTGTCAAATCATTACAGGCATCGCCACCTCACAAAGATGGTTTTGATTAAACCCAGATTCCGCATTAGAAATCTACTACATCTGAATTACTTCACCATTTTTATATTTTTTAGCGGAGTTCAGTGCATGAATTTCATTTGTTTTTGCTATTGTTGTTTTGGTCAAATGTAATCTTCGCTGTTTTCTTCAAAACCAAGGACTTTTTTCACGAGTGTTTATTTTTAGTGGAGTTCAAGATACGCTTCGCTGGGTTTTCCCATTTTTAAATTCAAGATACGAAAGTATTAACTCATTGGTTTATATTTTCATTTGTATTCGCTGAACTTTGTTTCCTTCTTCAAAAATAGTCCGTGAGCTCTTGCTTTTATTGATTGATTCAGCTTCGCCACGAAGTCTGTTGCGGATTCTGGGTTAAAAGTCAAGCTGTTGCAACACTTTTACTAAAAGTTACAACATTCATAGCTACCAAGTTTTATAAAAAAAGCGAGAATTGCATCTCGCTTTGAAGCTATTTTTTGTTGTTTACGGTTAAGTCCTTGAAGGCCTCACCTAACCCTGACATATCCGAATCAAATTCACGTTTGAAAGATTGCCAATCGGTTTGATTATTTTCGTATTCTACGATTTTTGCTTTTAATGAGTCATTTCTATCCTCAAGTGCATCGATACTTTTAGCATAAGCCTCATCAAATGTTTTACCAGGCTTTTTCATGGCACTTTTTAATGCTGCAATACGCGATTCGTTGTTCGCAATGGTCTTGTTTGCCTCCATTTTATACGTTTGCCATTCCGCATCGTTTGCTTTTGTAATGACATCATCGTTTACTTCTTCGTTTACGTCCTCGAGTTTATTCTCTGCCTCTTGAACATTTTCGATGGCATCGGCTTCTTTCTCAGAATTTGATTTGCATGCTGTCAGCGTAAAACCAGATACTAATACCGCTATCGTTATGATACCTATTGACTTTCTACTCCCTTGGAATAACGTTGTGTTTTTTACTTCGTCTTTTGTTGCTTTCATAATAAATGCTTATTTTTTGGATTAAAGAGCCTCAATAATTTTGTGTAATTCTTCTTTACTTTTTCCTAATTTCACTTGAAGTTTTCCCAACATCTCATCTTTTTTTCCTTCCAAAAACATCAAGTCATTATCCGTCAATTTTGCGAATTTTTGTTTGAGTTTCCCTTTTTGTACTTCCCAATCACCCTTCAATTCTGTTGTGTTCATCTTTGTTACATTTAGCACTAAGAATGTATTTTCCTAGTGGTACAAAGTTGAGAAGATTCCTGTTTTACTTTGTTACACAATACTCGAAAGGAGTTACAATATTCACACCTCCATAAGAAAAAAAAAAGTCGCAAGTTTGATGCTTTGACCCAGAATCTGCATTAGAAATCTACTACATCTGAGTTACTTCGCCATTATTATACTTTTTTTAGCGGAGTTCAATGCATCAATTTCATTTGTTTTTGTTAGACCCTTCGGATCAAATGTAATCTTCGATGCCTTCTTCAAAACTAAAACCTTTTTTCAGCGGATTCTGGTCTTAACCTTCATCATGGCTTTATGAAATGCACTTTATTTTTTATTGTGACCCCCCACTGACGCAATAAAAAAAGCAAACACTACATTCAGTCTTCTAAAAATTAAGCACATCAACTTGCGACTTTAGCAACAATTAAAAACGATATCTTACGGCTAATGCAATATCAGGGCCCAAATTATTATCTCTAAAATCATCTGAATTGAAATATAATTCTGGCCTAAAATCGAGCGCGACCTGCAATGGAATATCAAAGTCATATTCGATTCCTACATCGCCTGCCACGAATGCAAAAGCTCCGCTGTCCTTTCCCAATTGCTTGTCATTATTCCAACTTCCTACTCCCCCACCAACTCCAGCATACCAATAAAATCCACCCTCAATGTTCCAAATCCATTGGTATAAAGCGGCCAATTTAATAGCATCTACATCGTTACTGTTCCTCCAGCCTAAATCTAGTTCTAGCCTGTGATTTTTAGCTAATTTTCGCTGATACGAAACTTCTCCACCAAACCCATCGTTGTCACCAATACGCAAACCAAGCGCATTTTTCGAAACGCTTTGGCCTTGAGCACACCATGCGATACTGCATAAAAGACTAGCTACTAAAACACTTTTTTTACTTACAAAATATCGATTGATACTTTGTGATTTTGAACTGTTTAACTTCATGATTTTTATATTATTGTTTACTACAAATATCCTCTTTATAACAAGGAATGAAATTACACTATTGTTACTAAAAACAGTAAAATTCACACATTTACCACAGAAGCTATTGTTGCGAAACTAAGGTGTTTACTAAAAAAATTAAGCACACAAAACAGCCCTAAAGCGGCATACAATATTTAGAGCCTCTTTACAAAAAAAGATACCATGCGCCATCAT
The DNA here is from genome assembly GCA_051652385.1 of Flavobacterium sp. Taxonomy (GTDB): domain Bacteria; phylum Bacteroidota; class Bacteroidia; order Flavobacteriales; family Flavobacteriaceae; genus Flavobacterium. The sequence continues at coordinate 6,560 of JBOFUD010000499.1, read as the reverse complement.
TTTTGCGTTTGTAATTTTAATCTCATTTTCCAATCAGCAAGCTACCACAACCACATTACATCACCCTTTTTATATTTTTTAGCGCAGTTTAGTGCATTGAACTTCTCTACGAAGTATAATGCGGATTCTGGGTTAAAAGCAGCCTTGAGATGTAGGTTACAAACAGGCCTAAAAACAACGGCACATGCTCCGTTGAACTTCTTGCAGTTATGCCACATGGTTGCTAAGAACACACGTTACATTTGATTTTCGATCTTACTTTCTGCAACTGCAGTATTAAATTCATTTTCGACTGCCTCCACGTTTTCGATGTATTCTTCAGACATTTCGCGAATTTCATGCTCCGTTTTATGCGCCGTGTTCATTACTGAATTATTCGCTGCCTCATGAGAAGAAATCAGTTCGTTTATTTTTAAATGAATTAAGGCAGAATACATATTGAAAGATTTTTGAATGATAAACAAACTTAAAAAGGTAGCTCCAAAAATAATGTCACCTATATTTTGATGCAAATCTTTGGAGGTAAACAGGCTCGTAATCCACCAGAAAAGCACTAAAATAAGTGCTAAGATAAAGGTGAAAGAATTTCCCAAAATTTTAGTAATTAGGGATACTAATCGTTCAAAATATCGTTCGATTTTAAAATATGCTTGTTTCATTACTGTAAAAATAATTGTTCACAAATGCAATTTGTTGGTTTTTAGTTATTTTATCTGTATTTTTAGTCACTATCGTTGTGTTGGCAAACTTTTTATCTTCTCTTAAAATAGTAGATAATTCTGTTTTAGCAAGTGTCGCCCCAAACAATACTATGTGGTTATACTCTAGGAGTTCGTGTCTTAAATTCCTATAAAATTCGTTTTGCCAGTCTTGTTCTTTATGATGCCAATGGCTCTCCCCTTTTTGTAAAATTTTTTCTTTTTCGAAATGGCTGAACCCTGATTTTATATGTTTTGTTACCCGAGCTGTATTGGTATATGAAATAACATTTGCCGTGAAATGATCCATATAAATCGCGATGTTTTTTGGTGTATTCATTGGATAAAAATTTACAATTTATTACTAAAAATGAAAGGAATTAGGAATTTTAGTTGAGGTAAATCTGACAGAGAAATGCATAGTTCCTTTGACCTTTCTTTATCCCAGATTTTGCAAAATTCGCACTACTTACGTCCATGGGTTTTGGTTTATTTTCTGGAAACACTGTAACGTGCTTCCTTTGTCTTTAACAAAAAAGCACCAAACAAAATTTGGTGCTTTTCCCGAATTAAAAACTAACCCAAAAAACCAAGTCATTATGCCTTTGAAATTTGCTTTTTTGCGTTTTTCTTTTGGGCTTTCTGTGCCAAATCTGTTTGATCTTTTGCCTTAGTATTACAACCACAGGCCAAGGTGCTGTTGCCCTCCAATTGGTGTTTTGCGGCTTCGTGATGATGCATTGCAGCGGCTTCGTGGTGCATGGCTGCTTTTTTGTGATTGTCGATTATCTTTTGACTTTCTACTTTTGCGTCTTTAATTTTCTTTACTGGTTTTGCTTCGCTTGACATATTTTTTCGATTTAACACTACGAATGACTTTTCGTAACCCCGTAAATTTCTAACACTTTTACTCCATAATTGTTACAGAACTCTCGCTATAAGTTGCAATATTCATAGGTTTAACTGGCTTAGTCTTTTCCCTTTTTATGGCTATTTTTGTTGCTTTTATGATTTCTGTTATCGCTTCTTGAATGCATTACCTCACGGGGACCTTTGTAATATTTCGTTTTATGATATTTGTTGTTATTATATGGATTTCGCCCGTGATAATCTCCTAAAACAACAACATGCGCGGTGTTTAGATTATAGCTTTTGTACCGCCTTGGCAATGCTCTGGATCGAAGCCAAACACCATTATTAAGAAAAATAAATTGCGATTGTTGTATATCGTAATACGAGTCGATATCTGGTAAATAATAATACGTTTCCGTGGTGACAGTTGGACCCCAAACGGGAGGAGTTCTGATATTTACGTTTACAGAAACCTGGGCTTGCACTACAGCAACGACTAAAAAAAATAGTCCCCAGATACATTGTTTAAATTTTTTCATCGCTTAAAAATTAATACTTACTATTCTTTAAAAAAAACATTCCCTTCAATAGAACAAGGCGGCAGATCTAACCTGCCATCCTGTTGCAAAGATCGGTACAGCTACTTATCTATTTGGGACAATTTCAATGACAACGGTTCTGTTGTAAAACCGTCCTTCTGGAAATTTATTTTCAAATAATAAATGATTGACATCCTCACCATACCCAGCTATTTCAAATTTCACATCGCTTCTGCCGGCATTTGCCAAGCTTTTTTCGATAATTGTTTTAACATCATTAGCTCTTGCGAGTGATAATTTTTGGTTGTACTCTTCTTCTCCAATACTATCTGTATGACCTTGAATGATCACTTTTCCTCCAATTGGTATTTTGGGAGTTACAATTTCTGATAGGTATTTTTCGTAAATCAAGACCGATTTCGATTCGTTGAATTCGTAAATAACACTAAACCTGATGCTCTCCTGAATTTGCGGTTCAACGAAGGGTACAATAGTAACTCTGGCGTCTTTTCGCACTGTTTTGCCACTTTTAGTTTGTCCAACCAATACTGCATTAAAATTTCCTTGTTGTTGCGTACTTAAAATTTCTTTTCTAGAAACTACTGCTACCTCATCAATATAAGGTCCGAAATTTTTAATTTTGCCCTTCTCGTCTTTTAGTTCTACTTGCCAGGTTTTAAGCACTTCACTGGAGCCCTTGGCATTAAATGTAATATCATCCTGATGCTCAAGTTGTTCCACTGTTACAATTTCGATTGGCTTCAAGGGAGCATCGCCACTTTGAAACTCCATTAGCAATTCAGGAGAATTACTTTCAATTGTTACCCTTCTATCGCCCTCACGAAGTAGCTCTAATTCTAGTTTTCCTCCGGGTTGTTCTGAGGGTACAAGTGGTTTTATTCTTCCCTCGGTCGTAATTCTAGCACCGTTAATTGTAAAAATAGTTGCTAAATAATTCTTCACTACTTCTGCCATTTCCCGTCCTTCTTCAGGTCCTTTTTCTGATGATCCCACTAATTTTATGGTAGAAGTTGGCATTTTTTGCATGCGATCTCCAAGAATGTTGAGTACGTTATAGTATACCAGCATTTGTCTTTCTGATCGGCCGGACATATTTTTTGGTGTATAAAATGGCACTTGCTCTTCCTTGAAATCTTTTACTTGTCCTTTATTTAACAGTACATAGCGATCAGGCACTTGGGTAGAGCCTAAATTAAAAAAGATATAATTTCGCAAAGGAAAAACTTCACGTATTCTATTTTGCACCATTACATCTTTGGGCGAAGTCACCGAAAACTGTACCTCTCCATCAACAATTTTCTGGATAGTACTTTGCGTTCCACTTCCAAATTTCAATGCAAACCCTGCTCGTAAGGTTGTGATATTCCATGTTTCGATGGTACGTGGATTGGCTCCAAAGTAGGGATGAAAAGCCACAAACGGAGAAAACACGAATTGTGTCTTACGGACTTGTGAGCCTATAAAAAAATCATACCCCATGCCTATTTGCATTGAAAATATAGTTTTTTCTATACTGCTAAAATCTCCCGAAACCTCAGGACTCGTTGCTTGCAAAGGATAATCCGGGTTTGTTCTAAGCTGATAGGTAAACGATTTTTCAATATTAAAAGCTACTCTTGGCCCTGCATATAGATAAAAATTAGATTTAAAAGGCGCCAATCGCACGCTAGGTTCGATGGTAATGTAACTCAATTTTGCTTCCAAATCTGTGGGACAATTGCAAGGTGTAATTACTTGATTAAATTGTCCACTTCGGTTGTCGTACCCTGTTTGTAACATGAACCCCCAATATGAATTTGGACGGTGATATTCTACCAAAGGTGCTGCATACAAAGCCACACCAAAACCATTATGAAATGCGGTAGGTGGGGTAAAATTCTCATTGATAACTTGCGTTGACCCGCGATAAAAATTAAAATTAGAACCCACCGCCGCGCCAAACCACCATGATGGCTTGCTGTATTGTATTTCTTGCGCCCGCATCGATGTTTGCATGATAAAAAAGACCAAAATGGCTACAACAAAATAGTTACTTGGAAATTTATGGAAGGACCATCTTGAACATGTTCCTATACTTGATTTAAAATTTGTTTTCATATTTTTAAATTTTATTGTGATATTATCGAACTTCTCCTAAAAGCATAAAACATTTATTTTTATAATTAATTAGGCACATTAATGGTTGTATTTACCATAGTTACCGACGCGACTAATGATATGGCTCTTCCATTCAAAATGGTTTGTGTCGCATTGCCAGCAGTTGAAAATGTGATACCAGACTTCGCGATAATGGTTCCCGTCATCACTCCCCCACCGGCACCATTGATAGTGGCCGCGCTACCCACGTACCAAAACACATTTTTAGGCAAGGCACCATTTAGCATGATCACACTTTTTGCGCCGGTAGGCCCAGCAACGCCAACCGTTAACCCAGCTGCCGTTTGAAAAACCCAAACAGCATTGGGATTTCCTTGTGCATCAAGTTTTAAGTCCCCATTGGTTATTTTAAAGGTACCACTGGCCGATTTGTATATGCCTGGCGCTAGCGTTAATCCTCCGAGTTCTCCCGCGCCTGGATCGATACCACCTGGCATAGCTGCAGGCGAAATACTTAAATAAGTGGCATTAGCATCAATTAATCCTTGAGTTGCAATAGCAAACGAGGCTGCCGTTCCCGGAGCTGGAGGCGCAGTATAAATGCTTCCAGTTACGTTTCCAACATTAAGTGGCGTTTCGGTGTAACTTGCATTTGCATCGTGAAAACCAGTAATTAATGTAGCAGCCGCAGTTGTACCAATACTTCCGTTGTTGATCACCGTATTTAACCCTTGATTGGTAATCCCTGCATTTCCGCCAAAAACGCCAAATATAGAAGCTTGTCCTACTGTAGGAATCGTTAGGGTGGTAAACGTCCAAATGTAATTATTTGCCAAGGCTATTCCTGCTATATTTTTGGCTGCTGTCGTAACCGTAGCAGTATAAGTGGTGTTAGGCAAAAGCGAACTTGAAGGAAGGAATGACGCCATCAGCCCACTATATGAAACAGATCCTGCAACCGCAATTGCCCCCGCTTTTAGAGTAAATGTCGTTCCCGAAATAGTTACTGCATCCATTGGCATATTGAAAGTAGCGGTCACAACTTTGTTTAAAGCTACCGCGCTGGCATTGTTCAACGGATCGGTGGCTGTTATAATCGGTGCTGGAAGTACTAGTGTTGTAAAATTCCAAACATAATTATTGGCCAAAGCAATCCCAGTCAACTCTTTGGCCCCCATTGTAATTGTTCCAGTATATACCGTAGCCGATTTTAGTGGTACCAAGGGCGTAAAAAGAGCGGTAGTTCCTGAATACGTCACCGTACCAGGAATTGAAGTTGCTCCTTCTTTTAGTGTAAATGTTGTACCATTAATTGTGGAGGCGTCCATCGGAATATTGAAAGTAGCGGTCACAATTTTATTTAAAACCACGCCAGTTTCATTGTTTGCGGGGTCGGTTGCGATAACAAGAGGTAACACTATTGCCCCAGTGCTAAATGACCACAGATAATCTTCCTGCAGTGCATTTCCGCGCAAATCTTTGGTTAAAGTCGTCACTTTGCCCACATATGTCTTGCTTGCAACTAGATTACTAGAGGGCGTAAATGAAGCCGTATTTCCAGAATAGGAAATTGTTCCAGCAAGTGGTGTTGCTCCATCTGTTACGATAAATGAAGAGGATGTAATGGTTGCAGGATTCATTTCCTCATTGAAAGTAACCGTAATTATTGCTTTTAACGGCACATTTGTTTCCGTATTCACAGGACTTGTAGCTATTACTATTGGGCAGATCCCCTTGGTCTCTTGAAAATCATCTTTAGAACAAGCACCAAATAAAATAACAATCGATAAGACAATTGTTGTTAATAGTTTTTTCTGTTTCATTTTATTGTTATTTAAATTTATGATTGAATTCAGTAAACAAAGGTTCACCAATACCTGGATTCTTCCGTTATACTATTCACATCAATTGTTGTAACATTCACAGACTACCATACTGTCTTACATTACTTTATAAAAAAATAAAAACCGTTAGCTTGCACCAACAGTTATCCATTTAAAACAGTTTTGATAGTAACCCAAATTCCGAATCAGAAATCTACTTCAATCAAAATACTTCACTATTTTTATATTTTTTAGCGGAGTATAATGCATCAATTTCATTTGTGTTTTGAGATTGTCATTTTGGTTAACTTTACTCCATGTTTTCTTCAAAACCAAGAACTTTATTCACGAGTGTATTTTTATAGTGGAGTTCAAGATACGCTGCACTTGGTTTTCCCATTTTTAAACCCAGATTCCGCATTAGACTTCGTTGCGAAACTGAATTATTCAATAAAAACAAGAGCTCACGGACTATTTTTGAAGATGTAATACTTTTGTATTTTGAATTTAAAAATAGGAGTAAGTTCTTG
>JBOFUD010000498.1:0-1765 GCA_051652385.1 Flavobacterium sp. | reverse complement strand
TTTTCTATCCGATTGTTAAAGTTTGCATTTTTTTATGATGTCATGGTGTTAATGCTATGAAATGACAAAACAAAACATTAGTTTTGCAGCTTGGTAAAACCAAGAATTTCAAAAATTGAAACAAGCTTGTTTGTTGGTTGTAAAACGTTGATTTATAGCCAGTTTTGATTCTTGTTATTTTGCGTCTCGATGCTAAATTACTGGTTTTTTATTGTTTTTAAAACCAATTAGTAGTCTTACTTGTAGAAAGATAAACCAAAACCAAAAAAGTTAAAGCAATCATAAAAAGAAAAGTAGTATAAATGAATAAGAACCAGACCGGAAAATTTTATTGGGGAATAGGATTAGAAAACGAAACGTACCTACAATTTGAAAAATCCCTAATCGTCTCTGGTGAATTTATACAAGAAAAAATTGGTTTTGAAAAATACAGTATTGATTACCGAAAATGCTATAAACCCGAAAGTTTAGCGCCAATTTTGAAAAAGGCTTTTGGCCTGCAAAAAAACTACACCGTAAGCCGAATGATGAATAGTCATTCGCTAGAAAAACTCGATATAAATTACCAACACAAAACGGTAGCCGCAGAAAAATCGATCGTTGGTGCCACAGAAGTTGCTGAGGTCAATCCAGAGCCCATCGAAAATCCAGAATATCTTGGTCAGTCCATCATGGAGCTCTTTCTAGAAGATCAACCCTACAACATTCAAAGTATGATCACCCAAAGAAATAAAACAATGGGATCGGTACATTTTGATGGGGATTCTATTGAATTTGTAACCAAATATTTTGAAAACCGAACCATATCCGATTCGTGTAAGGAACTAAAAGCGACCAAAAAATTATTCCTTGACAAAATCAACGAATCGAGTGTCCTCAACGGAAAACTAAGTTTTCCGCTGTACAACAACGGACTCAATATGTTCATGACTAATCAGGAAAATTTGGTGTTGTTTAATAACGGAACCTACCATTTTCACATTACGTTGCCTACCTTAACCGAGCACAGCCGCATCGTGAACTATGAAGCATTTGACGCCACACACGCCAACGCTATTTATTTGCTGCAGTGGTTCGAGCCCTTTTTTATAGCCACGCTTGGAAGTCCCGACATCATGGGGGTGATTAGCGACACTTACAATTTGGACCAAAAATTCACTTTGGGCTCCATGCGCAATGCCATGTCTCGCTACATAGGCGTGGGAACGTTTAATAAAGCAATGCCCAAAGGCAAAATCCTAACCTATAAAGTGGACGATTTTAGAAAATTGCTACAATTTAAAAAAGAAGACAACATTTGGTGGCGCGATCAAATAGAAGCTACCATGGAATATGACTTGCTTTCGGAAGTGGGACTCGATTTTAATCAGGAAAAAATGTACCAAAGCGGTTTCGAATTCCGAAGCTTTGACGAGTTTCCCGAAGCCTATTTAAATGATGTTCTGGTTGCCATTATCCTAATTTGCGAGCATTCTTTAAATCTTCCCAATGTACCATGGGGACACGACAGCGTGGCTTGGAATAATTTGGTTTTTAAAACTCTTAAAAACGGTTATTTAGCCGAGATTAATGCCGTAGAAAAGACAGAAGTTCTCGACTTATTGCAAGTGCTGAATCCCCAAGATCCCAATTATACTACCTTAAAATCAGAGTTCGATGCTATCGAAAGGCTCGACGCATTCTTCTTTAAAATCTTGGACGTTTTGCATGACACCTACAAAGACAACAATGTTTGTCTGGATGCCATGTGCGGACAAAAAACAAA
>JBOFUD010000497.1:0-2623 GCA_051652385.1 Flavobacterium sp. | reverse complement strand
GGCTGCGCCAAAGGCAACTCGTTGACAATATCGCCACAAATACAGCTGTCCACTTTTAGCAAATAGTCAATTATAGCGATTCGTGCTGGATGCCCTAGTGCTTTGGCAAGAATTGCCAATTCGTTTTGTTGGTCGGTAAATTGTTCTGTTTTGGACGCTCCCATCGTTATATTTTAATATTGCAATATTACGATATGTATTTGTTTGTGCCAAATTTTAAATGTTAAAAAAAGGTTATCAAATGAAAGTTGTTAGATACTGAAATGAAGTACGTTAATAAATAAATCTAAAAAAAATAACTTGCTGATTACCCCGTTCGTTTGTGATACTAATTTATAAAAACTAAATTTGCCACTCTATTATGAAAAACTCTACTCATTTTACCACGGTTACTCCGCCTTGATTTATAGTCTTTAAATCGAGGGATTAGTCCCAAAAAAACACTGATTAAAAATTAATTTGGTGCCATTTTTTTACTTGAAATGGTATCCTTATACAATGACTATTATACAATGAAAAAAGTATTCAACTTATTTGACTTATCGCAAAAGGTACATTATAAAACCGAAATTTTGGCTGGATTAACCGTGGCTATGACGATGATTCCGGAGTCACTGTCGTTTGCGATTTTGGCTGGTTTTCCGCCATTAATGGGATTGTACGGAGCTTGTATTATGGGATTGGTTACCGCTATTTTTGGAGGTCGACCAGGATTAATTTCTGGCGGAGCTGGTGCCACTGTAATTGTGTTAATCGCTTTGATGAAATCGCACGGCATTGAATTTGTGTTTGGCGCAATCGTCTTGGCAGGATTAGTTCAAATTTTGGTGGGATTATTCAAATTGGGGAAATTCATCCGATTGGTACCGCAACCGGTTATGTTTGGATTTGTCAACGGCCTTGCCATCATAATATTTTTATCTCAATTGGAACAATTTAAAACCATAATAAACGGAAAAGCTGAATGGCTAACTGGTACTCCTTTTTTAATTATGTTAGGTTTGGTATTGCTCACCATTGCTCTTGTTGTCTTGCTGCCCAAAATTACTAAAGTCATTCCCGCGTCTTTAGTGGCCATACTAATTGTATTTGCTGTAGTTTTAATTTTCAATATTGATACTAAACAAGTGGAAGATATTGCAGCTGTGAGTGGCAGTTTACCTCCGTTTCACATTCCTGATTTCCCTTTTACGATTGAAAATTTTCAAATTATCCTTCCTTATGGTCTAATAATGGCCGCTGTGGGATTGACAGAAGGTTTATTAACCTTAAATCTAGTGGACGAAATTACAGGCACGAAAGGCAAAAGTAACAGGGAATGTTTGGCACAAGGAAGTGCCAATATATTGAATGGTTTTTTCTTCGGAATGGGCGGTTGTCCGATGATTGCCCAAACATTAGTGAATCTTTCAGCAGGTTCCAGAGCCAGACTTTCGGGAATTGTGGCTGCACTGACTATTTTGTTGATTATTTTGGTTGGAGCACCTGTAATCGAAAAACTACCAATGGCGGCCTTGACTGGCGTAATGATCATGGTGGCAATGGGCACTTTTGAATGGACGAGTTTGAAAATTTTCAAACGCATGCCGATATCCGATATTTTCGTGATGATTGCGGTAATGTTGATTACGGTTTTCCTTCACAATTTAGCACTTGCAGTTTTGATTGGCGTAATTATTTCAGCCTTGGTTTTTGCTTGGGACAATGCCAAACGCATTCGTGCCCGAAAATATACGGATGAATATGGAGTGAAGCATTACGAAATTTTCGGACCATTATTTTTTGGTTCTGTAACCGCTTTTACTGAAAAATTTGATGTTTTAACCGATCCTCACGAAGTGATTATCGATTTTAGGGAAAGTCGTGTTGTAGATATGTCGGCTATCGAAGCATTAAACGCAATAACCTCTCGCTATCATAAAATTGGAAAGAAAGTACATCTACGTCATTTAAGTAAAGATTGTATTGTTTTATTGAATAAAGCTGAAGCAATAATTGATGTCAATATTATGGAAGATCCCATATATATGGTGGTTGATAAAGTATAAATTATATTCTTTGATTTGCAAATGGGTGTCTGAAACTATCGAACAGCCTTATTTTGAAATTATTTTTTCAAGTCTTATCTTTTTTTATTGATGCACAACGAATCACATCTTTTTTGAAAAAAGTCTAGTTTCTTTTTTAATTCTCTTGCTTTGTTCTGATCACCTCAGAAGCTAGTTGAATTAAATATTTTCAAAAGCTGACCGAAGCCATTTTTACCTACAAAACTTTTATTTATCCAGAGCAATGATCTTTTATTTTACAATTTTATAAGCTGTTTTATTAATTGCTGTTTTGATATCCTCTTCTTTAGATTTGTTTTTATCATACCAAATTGTGATTTCTTGGTTTTTTACATTTGTTTCCGATTTCACAAAACCAGGCAACTCTTTTAGGGAATAATTTACGATTCCTCCACAACACGATTGGTTAAAACCTTTTAGTTGATAGGTAACTTTTACAATGTCACTTTGTTGAAGGCTGGATACCTAGTCCGTTTTATAGTTGGTTGTAGTAGTATTATTAAAAATGCATTTGGTTAATGGTCATGAAACAAGATGTGGTATCTTTCAGCCAA
>JBOFUD010000496.1:0-3617 GCA_051652385.1 Flavobacterium sp. | reverse complement strand
CGGCATCGGTAATTTTAATCTCCCATAAGTGAAGAGTTTTCCCTTTGTGAATAATTTTGGCTGTACCAAAAACTTCGCCATCGCGAACGCTTTTCAAATGATTGGCCGAAATTTCAATTCCACGAACTTCTTGCTCATTGGGATTGATAAAAAAATGAGAAGCTGCACTACCTACACTCTCTGCCAAAGCTACTGAAGCGCCTCCGTGCAACAAGCCCATCGGTTGATGAACGGATGAATTGACCGGCATTTTGGCCACCAAAAAATCCTCACCAGCATCAATATATTCAATATGCAATGTCTCCATCAAAGTGTTCTTTGAAAAGGTATTACAAAAGTGGAGCATTTTTTCTTTGTCGATTTCCATTTGGTTTTTATTTCCAGTAAAAATAAGCGAAGTATTTTGTCGGCACAAACCTATCGTCGTTTTTTATAAAAATTGCTATAATTTGAAACGTGCGAACTATCCGGTTCAAATTTGTTGCATTTGCAATGCGGTTTTCTAATTAATCGCTATTTTTACCAAAAAAAAATAAGAAATGCGATCTATTTCAATTGTATTTGCCCTAGTAATCATAGTCTTGTTATGTTCTTGCCGAGCAGATTTTGATACGGTGGCTAGCACAGGTATTTTGAAATTTTCGAGAGACACAGTGTATTTAGATACGGTTTTTACCAACATAGGCTCTAGCACTTACCAGCTAAAAGTGTACAACAAAAGCAAAAACGACATCAACATACCCGTAATTCAATTTGAAAAAGGAATCAACTCCAAATACCGAATGACTGTAGACGGACAGCAAGGATCCGAAAACAAAATTTTTAAAGACATTACGTTGTTGGCCAAAGATAGTCTGTACATTTTTATAGAAACTACCGCAAGCAGTACTGATGCCAACCCTACTGATTTTTTATATACCGATAAAATTCAGTTTGATCGAGGTGCCAATTTACAAACGGTAGAATTGGTCACATTAATTCAAGACGCTATTTTCCTTTATCCACAGCGATTCTCTGATGGCACGACCGAAACACTTCCAATTGGAGACGAAAAAATAGAAGGTTTTTATTTAGACGAAAATGATCCTATCAACGGAAATGAGTTGCATTTTACCAAAACCAAACCGTACGTAATTTATGGATACGCTGCCGTTCCATCCGGAAAAACAGCGATTTTAGATCCCGGTACTCGCGTGCACTTTCATGCCAATTCGGGTTTATTGGTCGCCAATAAAGCAAGCATTCAAATCAACGGAGCAGCCTCTACAACTACAGCATTAGAGAATGAAGTGATTTTTGAAGGCGATCGATTAGAACCGGAATTCGCATCTATTCCGGGACAATGGGGTGCTTTCTGGCTTTCTAATGGAAGTACCAACAATAGCATCAATCATCTGACGATAAGAAATGCCACTATTGGACTTTTGATTCAAAATAATGATGGAAGCACGGTACAACTAAAAAACACCCAAATTTATAATTCTAGTTCATACGGAATTTTGGCACAAACGGGTAAAATTGCAGGCGAAAATCTAGTAATAAACAATGCTGGAATTGCCAGTTTAGCGTGTTTGTATGGCGGAGACTATCGTTTTATCCATTCGACCTTTAACAATAATTGGAATAACTCATCGCAATTGGCGGTTTTGATAAACAATTATAGCTCAGGTGTAAATTCAGATTCTAAAGATTTGGTGCAGGCTACTTTCAACAATTGCATCATTTACGGTTCTTATTCAAATGAATTGTCTTTGAATAAAAAAACAACAGCCGCTTTCAATTATCAATTCAATCATTGTTTGATAAAACAAAGTACTTCTTTAGCCAACGATCCGCTGTATCAGTTTGAAAAAGATCCGATACACTACAATGGAATCATCTTAAATAAAGACCCTAAATTTTTCAAAGCAAATCAAAACCAACTCAACATTGACAATACTTCGCCGGCATTTGCAAAGGGAAATTTGATTTATTTAATTCCATTGGATGTTTTAGGAATAAGCAGAACCTTACCTCCCGATTTAGGTGCGTATCAAAGCAAAGCCTTTCCGAAGTAAATTAAAAAAAAGACGCGCATCTGGTACTTGTACTTACTAGATATTTAAACTAAATTTGCACCGCAATACAACAAACCCCACAACAATGATTCATTTCTTTGAAAACCAAAGCAACACTATTTTTGCGGTACACACGCAGAACGAAATGTTGGCTCAAGACATCTCTAAACTCAATTGGCTATTTGCTGATGCTACAAAAATAGAAAAATCCGTATTATCGGATTTTTTTGTTGGACCACGTGCCACCATGATTACGCCTTGGAGCACCAATGCGGTAGAAATTACCCAAAATATGGGAATTTCAGGCATCATCAGAATCGAGGAATTTCAACGTGTTACTGAAGATTTTTCAAATTTCGACTCCATGCTTTCGCAAAAATTTAGCGAACTCAACCAAGACATTTTTACCATCAATATCCAACCGGAACCTATTTTAGAAATCGATGATATTGAAGCTTATAATCAATCAGAAGGTTTGGCTTTGAGCGCAGAAGAGGTGGTATATTTAGAGGATTTAGCCGTTAAACTAGACCGTAAATTAACGGACTCCGAAATTTTTGCTTTTTCGCAAGCCAATTCAGAGCACTGTCGTCACAAGATTTTCAACGGAACATTTGTCATTGATGGGATAGAAAAAGAAACGTCACTTTTCAAATTAATCAAAAAAACATCGCTGGAAAACCCTAACGCTATTGTTTCTGCTTACAAAGACAACGTGGCTTTTGTAAAAGGACCAAGAGTGCAACAATTTGCTCCAAAAACCGCCGACAAACCTGATTTTTATGAGATAAAAGAATTTGATTCGGTGATTTCTTTGAAAGCAGAAACACACAATTTTCCCACCACGGTAGAACCTTTTAACGGTGCTGCAACTGGTTCAGGTGGAGAAATTCGAGACCGTTTGGCTGGCGGACAAGGTTCATTGCCAATGGCAGGAACAGCAGTTTATATGACTTCATATTCACGACTGGAAGAAAATCGTCCTTGGGAAGATGCTGTTGAAGCTAGAAAATGGTTGTATCAAACCCCAATGGACATCTTAATAAAAGCATCAAATGGAGCTTCAGATTTTGGAAATAAATTTGGCCAACCGCTTATTACCGGATCCGTTTTAACTTTTGAACACGAGCACTTCGACAAACTCAGTGTCAAGGGAAGAAAACTTGGTTACGACAAAGTAATCATGCAAGCGGGAGGAATTGGGTACGGAAAACTGGACCAAGCCATAAAAAAGAAACCACAAGAAGGAGACAAAATCGTCATTTTGGGTGGAGAAAATTACAGAATTGGAATGGGTGGAGCGGCAGTTTCCTCAGCTGATACCGGAGCTTTTGGCTCAGGCATTGAACTGAATGCCATTCAACGTTCTAACCCCGAAATGCAAAAACGTGCTGCCAACGCCATTCGTGGTTTGGTAGAAAGCGACAACAATCCTATCGTTTCTATTCACGATCACGGAGCTGGAGGTCACCTAAACTGTCTTTCAGAATTGGTGGAAGAAACGGGTGGATTAATTGATTTGGACAAATTGCCTGTTGGCGACCCTACCCTTTCGGCAAA
>JBOFUD010000495.1:0-2659 GCA_051652385.1 Flavobacterium sp. | reverse complement strand
ACATCTAAATTACCCCCAGTTTCAGGTCCTGCGCCGATTTTTAAAGGGTGTTTTCCTGTGAGTAAACCGCCACGAGTTGGGGTACAAACAGGACTCGTCATAAAATTAGAAAAACGCACACCTTCTTTTACTATGCGATCAATATTTGGAGTTGGTGTATTGCCTCCGGTGATGCTTAAATCACCGTGCCCCATATCATCCGCTAGAATAATCACAATATTGGGGCGTTTTGATGTTTGTGCATGGACTGTTATAGAAAGCATTACTAAAAGTGCAAATACTATGATATTGCAATACTGTGTTTTTTTCATTTGGATTCCGTATTGTTCAAAGTGATTTTAATCTAATTCAGTTTTCTTTTTGTAACTCCTTCAATATGGGAGGATTTGTTTTTTTGTAACCATTCCAGGAGACTTTGGCGCAATTCTTCTGCTTTACCTAAATATTTTTGTTTATTTGGATTTGTACCCAGTAGGTTGTTCATTTCATGCGGGTCTTTCTTGAGGTTATACATTGCGTTGATTACTTTAGAACTTTCCGTATAGGGGATAATTAATTTCCAGCCGTCTTGTAAAATCATATAATTAGGTTCTGTATCACCACGGTAATCCCATTCTTGTACAACATATTTACCCTGACTTTTATCAGTTTCTTCGATCAATCCTCGAAGACTTTTTCCGTCGGATTTATGAGCTGATACATTCAAATAATCTAAGATTGTGGGAAATAAATCTACAGTTGAAGTGTAACCGTTCACCTTTTTGTTATTTTTAATTTGTCCCGGAAAACGGAGTAGTAATGGAATATGAGCCGATTCTTCATAAAAAACATTTTTTTCTCTCATACCGTGCGCTCCCAGCATTTCGCCATGATCGCTTGTAAATACAATAAGAGTATTATCTGTAAGCCCCAGTTCATCAACCTTATCTAATATTTTGCCCATCCAATCATCCACTTCTTTTACTAGTCCGTAGTAGCTCGAAATCATGTACTTTAGTTTTTCGGGGTCGGCATATTCAGGATGATCCAAACGGCCGTTCATTTTTTTATAAGGAGAGTTTAGCATATCATCATTAATACTCGCTGGTACCACCATGTCTTTAATGGGATACATATTATAATAAGGCGCTGATGGAAGCATTGGAGCATGGGGAGAGTGAAAGGAACAAGTAATACTAAAAGTAGAATCTTTAAGTCTTTCCAAAGCTTCAATGGTTTGTTTAGCCTGAAAAGCCGTCATAGTGAATTCTTTGTCAATGAATAGCTCCCCGTGCAAATCCGGTTGAATGAGTTTTAGTTTTTGTGTTGTAATCTCTTCAAAGGTTTTTCCGTGGTATTTATCCAAAGGATTTGTTTTATATGGTCTATCAGTGATTTGATCATAGAGTTCGCCTTCTTTTAGTGCTCTTTTCGGAAAATTATCATCTAAAAAATCCATATAGATATGGGTTTGACCCTCAGGACCAAAGATTGATTTTCCGTTTTTCGCAATTTTCTGTGGATTTTTATAGACAGTAGCGTGTGAAGTTTGGGTGTGCCATTTGCCAAAATATTCGCAATGGTATCCATTTTTTGCTAGAATTTCGTCGAAAGTGGGCATCGTCATTAATCCCTCTTTTTTGTAGCTATAAGCAAAATCATTATTTTTCATTCCGTTATTCTCCACAGTTGTACCTGTTAAAATAGAGGATCTAGCTGGGCCACAAACTGCACAGGGCGTGTAGGCATTTTTGAATCGAGCGCCTTGTTTTGCTAAGCGATCCATATTGGGCGTTTTCAATACCTTATTTCCAGCGATACTCATGGCATCAAACCGCTGTTGATCGGTAATGATGAACAGAAGATTTGGTTTTTTATTGGTTTGCGAAAAACCATTCAAGCCAATAAGGAAAAGGATGGCTAGAAATATAAAGGAATTGTTATTGTTTTTTGAATTCATTTGAAAAGGGTGTTGAATTAATTTTTAATCAGTTTTTGGACATAATTATTATTTCCTTCTTTGATGTGTAGAAGATATATCCCATTAGGTTTTTTGGTCAAATCTAAGACTATGTTTGTTGCGTTGCTTTTTGAATTTTGAATTAATTCTCCATTTAATTCGTAAATGACAATTTCTACTTCTTTATTAGATAAATTTTCAAAATTAAATTGACCCGTTGATGGGTTTGGATAAACAGCAATTTTGGAAATGATCGATTCGGTATTGTCTTTAATGTCTAATGACTGTGATTCTTCAATCAAAAAATCATCGAAATATGCTTCAAAAGCGCCAGTTCCTGTTGTTTCGTAATTTAAAGTAATCCCCACAATAGTGTCTCCTAAAAGTGTACCCCTGCCCAAATCACAAGTAAATTTTTCCCAACCTTCTCCCACTGTTCCGTGAGGAGTTGTGGCTCTCATACTATTCCCACTTTGATCATTGTATCCTTGAGTGCTCACTTTTTTTCCGCTTGCTGTAATTAAATCGACAAAAATATATTTGGCCAATTCATTTTCGGTTTTTTTCCAAAATGAAAGTTTCATATTGGTCGTAATTGGTATTTGAACTTCGGAGGTCTTATAGCGATAGACAGCGTTTGTGCTCACACTGACTGAACCCGATACTTTTACTGAATATAATCCGCTTCTTACATTAGTTTGTTGGATCACAGTTGTCGGA
>JBOFUD010000494.1:0-5368 GCA_051652385.1 Flavobacterium sp. | reverse complement strand
GATAGTAGTGGAAAGCCCGGAACCCCTACTTTCAGGGGTGAGGACTTGCAGCGGATAGCCCGGCTCCTTATATATAGCCAAAGAAAATCGTGATCAAAAAACAAAACCTATAGGCTATAGATAAGGAGAACGCCCTAATTACTCGTAACGAATGGCTCGAACCGGAGAAATACGCGTAATAATGTAAGAGGGCAGCAGTAATACTAAAAAACAAACTACGACGGTCGTAAGATTAAGCAGCAAAATGTACCCTAAATTAAAATAAACAGGAGCCTGATTTACGTAATAATTTTCAGGATTGAGTTTGACTATCCCAAAATAATGCTGAAGCAACAATACAACAATACCAATTAAATTACCCCAAAATAATCCTCTAATAATTAAATGAAAAGCATTGTACAGAAATATTTTTCGAATAGTCCAATTATTAGCACCCAACGCCTTCAATATACCAATCATTTGGGTACGCTCTAAAATAAGTACCAACAATGCCACCACCATATTAATGGTAGCCACAAGAATCATGATTATCAAAATAACAACAATATTAATGTCGAAGAGCTTCAACCAATCAAAAATATAGCTGTATTTTTCGACAATTGTCTTACTATCTAATGTGGAGGAAGTTTCTTGATATACTTTTTCTCCGATCTCTTCAATGGCATTAAAATCATTCACAAAAAGTTCGAAAGCACCGATTTGATTACTGTTCCATTTATTCAAACGCTGCACATACCGGATATCGCCAATAATATAAGTCGCATCGAATTCTTGGAAGCCTGAATTAAAAATCCCCACTATCTTGAAGCTCCTTACATTGTAACCTTCCTTTTTCATAAAATAAATATGAAAGGAATCATTTAACTGTAACTGTAACCGCGATGCGATGAATGAAGAAATCATCACTTCTTGATTCAATACTCCCGATACATTTGGCAAACGCCCAACGCTAAGATATTCTTTAAGATATTTCCAATCATAATCAGGACCGACTCCTTTAAACATGACACCTTCGAAGGCACTTTCTGTTCGAATAATACCAGCCTTGATTGCTACCGACTGCATGTGAGTTACTTGTGGAATATTTTTAAAAACAGGATAAAAATTTTGTTGCTTACCAATAGGCTCGGTTGTTGCCTCAGACTGGTTACTATCAAAGTTAGCAATAACAATATGACCATTGAAGGCAGCAATCTTTTCTCTAATTTTTTGTTGAAGCCCAATTCCAGTCGCCACTGAAACCATCATCATAATCATGCCGATAGCAATTGCGGCAATTGCAATGTTTATTATAGGGGCCGATATACTACTTTTGTAGTCTTTTGAAGTAATAAGTCGATTGGCAATAAAGTATTCTAGCTTCAAGTATTTTTTATTTTAAATATTTACAGAGGAAGTTTCTTTTTCATCTCTTCAACAATAGCAAAGGCAGCGGGACAAATAGCAACATTTTTCAGCGTGATATCTGTAATTTGCTGAAACTTTTTCCTGTCGGTATGTGGAAATTCTCTACACGCTTTTGGGCGAACTTCATAGATAAAACAAGTATTATCTTGATCTAAAAAAGAACACGGCAGAGATTGTAAAACATAATCTTTATCATCATCGATTTGCAAATACTGAGCTATAAACTGTTGCGGCTTCAAACGCAGATATTTGGAAATGCGTTCGATGTCGGCAGCGGTAAACAAAGGTCCCGTTGTTTTGCAACAATTGGCACAATCTAAACAATTTGTTTTCTTAAAAACACTATCATGCACATCTTGCATAACATAGTCCAAATTCTTGGGCACTTTCTTTTTTAGCTTATCAAAATACTTTTTGTTTTCGATATGCTTATCTTTGGCTAATTTCTGTAATTCCTCTAAATCCGGCTTCAAGCGTGCTGTTTTTAAGTTGAAACACAAAAGTAACCTTAAATCATTAAAATCCATAAAAATGAAAGACCTTTTTGGGCAAGCCATCTTTGACTACCACTTTAACAATGCGCCAGAAAACCTAATTACAGAGACCAACATATCTGAAAAAGATGAAATGGAAGTCAGTTATCTTTTTAGAGAACTCGAGAAAATGCCCTTACTAGAACAGACCGCCCTCAAAAGATCACATGGAAACGTTTTGGATGTTGGATGTGGAGCAGGAAGCCATAGTTTAGCCTTGCAAAATATTTACAAACTTAACGTAACAGCGATTGACATTTCGAGTAAAGCGATAGAAACCTGTAAAGCTAGAGGTGTAAAAAACACGAAGGTGGTGGCTATTTTAGATATGGAGGAAGATCAACAATACGACACCATACTACTATTAATGAACGGCACCGGGATTTTTGGAACTTTGATTGATGTGTCAAAATACTTGAATAAGTTAAAAAAACTACTTCATCCAAAAGGGCAGATCCTGATCGACTCATCAGACATCGTTTATATGTTTGACGAAGATGAAGACGGAGGAAAATGGATTCCCGGAGCTGGATATTATGGTGAATTGCGCTTTACAATAAGTTACAAAAATCAAACAGAAGAAGAATTTCCGTGGTTATACATCGACTACAACACCTTTCAAAATATAGCAATAGCCAATGGTTTTTCGTGTGAACTCATACTTGAAGGGAAACATTATGATTATTTGGCCAAATTAACATTCCGAAAATAAAAAAAGAGGATAAAACACCAACATTTTATCCTCTTTTACTAGCTATTACCATTGAGTTTTAAGGAAAACTCATAATAAACTCTTGCAGGTTTACCGTTATGCTCCGCTGGTTTCCACTTAGGACATTTGGCCATAATTTTTTTTATTTCAGCAGTAGAAACAACATCCAGAATTTTTAACACCTTGACACTACTAACCACACCATTTTGCTCTATAATAAAACCAACCTTCAAACTACCAGTTGGACCATCATAATCAGGCAACGAAAAATTTTTGGACACGTACTCCATAAAATTGCCTGAAAACTCAGGAAATTCAGGACGCAAATCTACAGTATTATACTCTAATAAGTCATCGCTAGCAATACTCATAGATTGTGATTGACCATTCGAGAAATAAAAAAAACAAACTGCAAAAAGTAGCATTTTCCTCATGATAATAAAATTACTTTAATGAAACTTGCGAATAATTAAAATATAAATATATCTAAAAAAAAGAGAAAAAAAACACAATTAGATTAATTTGATGCGATTAATTTGTCAAAAAAACACCCACAAATCATAAACAACTAACCATCAACAAACTACCATTTTAAACAAAAAAAAGCCCAAGAAGGGCTTCACTTTTTTAGGGAATATTCAAGTACTTGTGTGTTTGAAGCGAAACACGCCATTTGGGATTCCGCATAACATACTCCACGATTTGAGGGGTCATCTCCTCTTTTTTACTCCATTCAGGTTGCAAGAAAAGAATAGCACTACTATTTACTTTGGCAGCTTGCTCTTCGGCAAAAACAAAATCATGTTTATTGTGTATAATTACCTTTAATTCATTAGCCACTTCATAAACAGAAGCGTCGGGTAATTTATTTTTTTTTGGAGACAAACAAATCCAATCCCAAAATCCCGAAAGAGGATAGGCCCCCGAGGTTTCAATATGTACTTTTACATTCTGTGACTTAAGCTTTGTTGTCAACTCTCCCATATCCCACATCAACGGCTCGCCACCCGTAACTACAACGGTGTCGGCATATTGCACTGCATTAACAACAATTTTATCAATGCTTGTAGGCGGATGCAATTCAGCATTCCAACTTTCTTTTACATCACACCAATGACAGCCAACATCACATCCTCCAATTCGAACAAAATAGGCCGCTGTTCCTGTATGAAATCCCTCCCCTTGAATGGTATAAAATTCTTCCATTAACGGCAACATCGTTCCTTTATTAACTTCTAATTGTACTTCTTTTGATAACATTTTATTAAATTAGGCTGCAAAGATACTACTTTAAAACCTTAAAAAAACCTAAAGGAATATTAACAAAAAAAAGCGATAAACAGAAGTCTATCGCTTTTTATTTCCAATTAAAAATTTTATTTTAATGCAGCTAATGATTTTGTAGCGTAATCATTTGTTGGATCCACAGAAAGTGTTTTATTGAAATACTCAATGGCTTTGGCTTTATCCTTATTGGCATAACTAGCCGCTAAATTATTGTAGCTTTCAACAATCTTTGTTTTATGTGCTGCATTTGCCAACTCATTCTTTTCAGTAACTTTAGCCAAATACAACTCGTAATTAAGAATGATCAAATCCTCAATCTCAGCCAAACGATTTATACGAGCTTTGTACAAAAATGCATCCTGATAAGACGGAGCAGCAATCACCACTCGATCTAAAGCAGCATCAGCACTTTTAAGTTCATTCAAATCCGCCTTAAGGTCCTTCTTACTATTGCCATAAAGCATGGACAATGCGTAATAAATATTGTCATCCACGTAATTTTTATCCTCAGGATTCTTAGCTCCTAATTCAAAAATCGCTGCAGCCTCTTTGTAGTATTTTTTAGCAAATAACTTTTTACCAATATCATTCAAATTTTCAGTCGCAAGAGGCTCTAATTCTAACGCTTTTTTTAGATCAGCAATACCGTTGGCATATGACGCTTGATCAAAAGTAGCACCCTCAGCGCCCATTGCTTTTTTGAATTTAATTTCGGCTAAATAAATATAATCTCTAGCAATTATTTTGCTACTAGGAGTACTCATAAACTTCTCAAGTGATTTGAGAGCCTCATCTGCATTTCCATTTTCAAAAGCAGAATAACCTAAATATCTGAAAATTCTGGGATTAACATTGTCTAATGCAGCCATTTTGTTTGCCTCTTTTTCCAACTCAGGATAATCTTTAATCATAATCAAGAAGTCGGCTCTTCTCATTCTTGATATCAATGAATAATCGGTAAGCGACATGTATTTGTCATAATGACCTAGAGCGGTCTTCATATATTCTGCAGATTTGGATGGCTTATTTCTACCCCACTTGTAATATGTTTCGGCTAATTCACGATAAACAGGCCCGTAATTAGGGTTAATCGCAATCACTTCATTATAAGCATTAATCGCTAAATCAAATGATTTCGCGCCTTTAAGCAAAACACCCAATTGCATTTTAGCTCTCAGCAAGGTAGGATCTATTTGAAACGCACTTCTGTAAGCAGAGTAAGCTTCGTTTTGCTTATTTTCCATATAATACGCATCACCAATCGCTAAAAACAATTCAGCATTCTGAGGGCTATCAACCTTTGCTTTTTCAAGAATAGCAATTGCTTTTTTCAAATCAGGAGTAGCATTATTCATATAGGCTCTTGCAATAAAAATAGGCACCGTAGCATCTTTTCTCTTGGCATCTTTACTAGCAATATCAAAATTGG
>JBOFUD010000493.1:0-6395 GCA_051652385.1 Flavobacterium sp. | reverse complement strand
TTCCGTGAGGATATTTGGGAACGCCCAGAAGGCGGAGGCGGTCGCACCCGTGTTATCGAAAATGGCGCTGTTTTTGAAAAAGGGGGCGTCAACATTTCGGCAGTGCACGGTAAATTACCCGATTCGATGCAAAAACTATTCAATGTGGGTGAAGCCGATTTTTTTGCCTGTGGGTTGAGTTTGGTGTTGCATCCCAAAAACCCTATGGCTCCCACAGTCCATGCCAATTGGCGTTATTTTGAAATGTATGATGATAACGGAAAGATCATCAATTCTTGGTTTGGCGGCGGACAAGATTTAACGCCTTATTATTTGTTTGAAGAAGATGCCCAACATTTTCATCAAACCTGTAAAACCGCTTGCGACAAACACAATCTTGAGTTTTATCCCAAATATAAAAAGCAATGTGATGCCTATTTTTGGAACGCCCATCGCAATGAGGCGAGAGGAATTGGTGGTTTATTCTTTGATTATTGCAAAGCAACAGAAGAACTATCGATGGAAAACTGGTTTAATTTCGTAACTGAAGTTGGCAATAGTTTCCTAGAAGCGTATGTTCCAATAGTCGAAAGAAGGAAAAATGTAGCCTATACCCAAGAACAAAAAACGTGGCAAGAAATTCGCAGAGGGCGTTATGTCGAGTTCAATTTGGTGCATGACAAAGGCACTTTATTTGGTTTGAAAACCAACGGCAGAATTGAGAGTATTTTGATGTCTTTGCCTCCAAAAGTGCAATGGGTATATGATCATCATCCGGAAGCCGGAAGTGAAGAAGAAAAATTAATAACTACGTTAATGCAACCAAAAGAATGGGTTTAAAAAACATACTTTTTTTTTGGTTTGTGGGCCTTTTGTGTTGTCAAGCCCAAGACACAATCGTTCAAAAAAACAATATCAAATTCTATGACGAAAAAGTTGTAGCGAGTATGTATTTTTATAGCACTTCTAATGCTTTTCAATTCATATCTAATACCAAAAGCGCTTCACGCTATTTGGACTTGATTCCTAACCGAAGAGAACAAATAGGGTTTAGTTTGAGTTACAAATTAATTGACATCAGTTACGGTTTCTCCCCACGATTTTTTGATGTAAATAGAGATAATTCAAATTCAAAGTTAGAAAATTTCGGCACACGTTTGATTATTAAACAATGGATGCAGACCTTACTATACTCGAACCAAGAGGGCTTCTACGCCTTAGAAAAGGGGATTAGCGCTCCCTTTCCTAATATGCGTTCGGTAAAAGTTGGCGGCACGACTTCTTATATTTTTAACCCCAATTTTTCATTTAAAACCATTACCAATCAAAATCAATGGCAAACCAAAAGTATCGGAAGCTTTATCCCAACCTTATCCATTTACCATACGGATGTAAATTTGAATGACGGAATAGAGGCTAACAAAAGTAAGATTTGGTTGGTAACGCTAGCGCCGTCTTACTACTATAACTGGGTGATTAGTAATCGAATATTACTATCCTCGGGAGCCGCTTTTGGGTTGGGTTTTCATAGCATTGACGGAAAATTTTCATCTGTAGCTGAATCGTCTTTAAACCTCAAATTGGGGTACAATTCAGACGCTTTTTTTACCTTTGTACATTTTAATTATGCTAATTTTATACAAAACGAAAAAAATCCGCTGCGTTTAAATGAAAATTTATCTAATTTTAGAGTCACTTCAGGATACCGATTTGACCCACCAAAAAAAGTAAAAACACTATACGACAAAGGTGAAAAGGCACTCGGAGTGCACTAGTCAAATAAAACAACAACATTATGTTTCCACTACAAAGAGGCAGAAGATTACGCGTCAACGCATCCATTCGTTCGTTGGTGCGTGAAACCACCTTAAGTCCTACCGATTTCATGTTCCCGATGTTTATTGCCGAAGGTGAAAACATTGAAGTTCCCATTCCATCGATGCCAGGAATTTTCAGGCGTTCGATTGATTTGACGGTCAAAGAAGTGCAAGAAATCTATGCTTTAGGCATTCGTGCCGTCAATATTTATGTCAAAGTAAGTGAAGATTTAAAAGACAATACCGGCAAAGAAGCTTGGAATCCAAACGGTTTAATGCAACTAGCCATTCGTGCCATCAAAGCGGCTTGTCCGGCAATGATCGTCATGCCCGATGTAGCTTTAGATCCGTATTCGATGTATGGTCACGACGGAATCATTGCCAATGGTGATGTGGAAAATGACGCTACCAACGAAGCTTTGGTCAAAATGGCTGTTTCGCATGCGGCCGCAGGAGCTGATTTTGTAGCGCCAAGCGATATGATGGACGGTCGCGTTTTGCGTTTGCGTCAAGGATTGGATGCCGCAGGTTTTCACCATGTGGGGATCATGAGTTATTCGGCCAAATATGCTTCGGCCTTTTATGGTCCGTTTCGCGATGCTTTGGACAGCGCCCCAAGAGCTGCCGAAATCGATACTGAGCCCGTCGAAGTACCCAAAGACAAAAAAACGTACCAAATGGACTATGCCAACCGCATTGAAGCCATCAAAGAAGCCTTGTCTGATGTGGAAGAAGGTGCCGATATGGTGATGGTAAAACCCGGAATCGCCTATTTGGATATTGTTCGTGAAGTAAAAAATGCCGTGAATGTACCCGTAACCGTTTTTCATGTTTCGGGCGAATATGCCATGATTAAAGCAGCAGCCGAAAGAGGTTGGCTCGACCATGACAAAATCATGATGGAACAACTCATGTGCATCAAGCGAGCCGGAGCGAGTTTAATTTCGACCTATTTTGCCAAAGAAGCGGCCCTCTTCCTGCGACAACAAAACCAATAAAAAAGGACTCATCCAACCATAAAAAATGACCAATTGCATAACATAAAAATAGTATACATGAAAAAAATTGTCATTCTAGCTACCGCCTTTATTTTTCTTTCCTGCAAAAAAGAAAGCCAAGAATCTTTTGGAAAATCAGCAACACCCGCCGAAACCACTACAGCATCTTCGCTTACACCAGAGGAGCTTGGAAAAGAAATTTTCGAAGGCAAAGGAGCTTGTGTTGCTTGCCACAGAATCGATGCTAAACTCATTGGACCAAGTGTTCAGGAGATCGCCAAAACCTATAAAAACAATAACGGAAACCTTATTGCTTTCCTAAAAGAAGAGGCGCAACCCATAATGGATCCCTCTCAATATGAAGTAATGAAAGCCAATTTGGCCCTCACCAAAGCCATGTCTGACGATGAATTACAAGGATTAGAAGCCTACATCTATTCCTATTTGAAGTAGGAACCTGAGCTAAGTCGAAAGATTATGCGCTATTTACTTCGTCAGTTCGCTTCGCTCGAGTCCTGCGCTGTACGCTACTTTCCCTCCGAAACCCGGCGGCAAAGGATGCCGTTCCGATCCGGGCTAGACCACACAAGAACCATTGGTGCAAACGAATGGTTCTTTTTTTTTACCACTGTTCGATACGCGACACAACAACCCCAGAAACAATAAACAATTTGCGGAAATTTGCGTATTTTGCGGTTCAATTCACAGTACTTTATGGAAACCGTTGCTATCACTACGCCTCTAGGAATCGCCAAAATAGTAGGCGATGCAAACGGCATTACTCAAATTGCTGTTTCGGACAAAGGTGATATCTCCACTGAAATTCCAGCGGTTTTGCAAGAGGCCGTTTTGCAACTTCATGACTATTTTCAAGGCAATAGAACCCATTTTGACTTCAAACTCAACCCAAAAGGTACTGTCTTCCAACAAAAAGTATGGCAATCATTACTCGAAATTCCCTTCGGAAAGACGACAACCTATTTAGCACAAGCCCAAAAAATAGGTGATGTCAAAGCCATTCGGGCGGTAGCCTCGGCCAACGGAAAAAACCCACTTTGGATTGTCGTGCCTTGCCATAGAGTCATAGGCTCCGACGGTTCCCTTACGGGCTATGCCGGTGGTTTGTGGCGCAAAAAATGGCTACTCGAACACGAAAACCCAACAGCCCAGCAAACACTTTTTTGAAATTATGGCCAAGAATTTACCAATTTTACTTTCAATTTTTTAAATTCGTGTAGTATTGGCCAAACCATCCTATTATGATCGAAAAAATAAACCTCAACAACATTCTTTTTCTAGACATAGAAACCGTACCCGAAGCCGAAAATTTCCATGCTTTGGATGAAGAAATGCAAGCCCTTTGGGACCACAAAACACTATACCAACGCAAAGACGAATTCACCCCAGAGGAATTTTATGACCGTGCCGGAATTTGGGCTGAGTTTGGAAAAATCGTTTGTATTTCGGTAGGTTTCTTCATTATCAAAGGGGATGTACGCAATTTTAGAGTGACCTCTTTCTTCGGCGAGGAAAAGCAACTGCTAAAAGACTTTTGTAACCTCATCAACAATCATTTCAATCAGCCGCAACATTTGTTATGTGGCCACAACGCCAAAGAATTTGATATTCCCTTTCTCGCCAGAAGGCTGATCATTAACCAAATGCCGATTCCCGAAAAACTCAATTTATTTGGCAAAAAACCTTGGGAGATTCCGCATTTGGATACTCTAGAATTATGGAAATTTGGCGATTACAAGCATTTTACGTCCTTGAAATTGATGTGCAAAGTACTCGGCATTCCTTCCCCAAAAGGCGATATTGATGGCAGCCAAGTAGGACATGTTTTTTATGTGGATAAAGATATCGACCGTATCGTGACCTATTGCGAAAAAGACACGATTGCCGTAGCGCAAATTTTCCTTCGCCTTCGCAGAGAAGATCTTTTAATTGAGGAGGAAATTATTCATGTCTAAAACCAACATTTAGTCTATTAACTTCTTTCGTTCCCACTCAATTTTCACGGACGAGCCCTCTGCCATAAAAACGGCATCGGGCGTTGCACCATTCAATACTGCAAAAGCTTTGCCATACATGGCTTCAAAATCACATGCAATGGCGTGGTTCAACACCTGGTAGGTTTTCCAGCTGGGATGTTGTAGTTTGTATTCTAGTGTTCTAGCGGCATCCATCTTGGTGTAACCGTAATAATGTTCGTATATAAACTGCTCTAAACTTTCGGGTTGCATAGCATGGGCATCCTTGTTGGCTTCAACATGTAGGCTGTTCCATTTTTTATTCAAAAGCCATTCAAAATTCACGCGGCGGGTTTGCAAATCTGTTTTTATTTGATGTTGCGTGGGCACGACGGTATAATGTTCTTTGTATAGCTTATTGGCCATCCAAGCCACTATGCGATACGGAATGGTTTCGTTGATAAAAACAACACCTCTTTTGAGCTGATCGCCTTCTTTGCGAACAACATAAAACCTCAAATTTATTTCCTCAAAGGTTCCTAAACGCGGAATTGGAATATTGAAAATCTTGGTATTTTTAAACATGAAACCTACCAGACTGACATAAGCTTTGCCTTGAAAAAAATCAAGGGCTACGCCTTTTGGCAGATACGGTTGAAGAAGTGCTGGATCGATGGCGTAATTAGCCATGATGATATGTTCCCAATTGGCTTTTAAAAATATACTCATGTTGCTTTTTTAGTTTTTGAAGGGATGCTCCTGGCAGTAGGATTGGAAACATGCTTTTTCAGAATCCGTTTTCCTTCCGCTTTCACCTCGTCTTTTTTTCTGAAACTCCACACGATATCACTAGCATATTTTCTAGATTCTTCAATATTTACAATGGGTTGTGGATAGTCGTTTCCAATACTACAATTATAAAATTGTTGCTCTATCAGGCTCATTTTCCAAGGTTCATGAAGCAATGCAATCGGAATATCGGCTAGCTCTGGCAACCATTGTTTGATGAAAATACCTTCAGGATCGTGTTCTTCTGAGTTTTTTATTGGGCTGTAAATACGAATGGTGTTAATTCCCGTAGTGCCTGATTGCATTTGTAATTGCGGATAATGTATACCGGGTTCATAGTCCAAAAACTGCCTTGCCAAAAAATGAAGTTCGCGCCAATCTTGCCACAAATTGAAGGTGAAAAAGGACACAATCATGGCGCGCATTCTGAAATTAAGATATCCGGTAGTGACCAAACAGCGCATGCAGGCGTCTATAATTGGAATACCTGTTCGACCTTCTTGCCAAGCTTTGATGTATGTTTCGTTTTTTGGTTTTACCAAAAGGTTGTAGGCTTTGTTAACATTTTCAAATTCCATACTGCATTCATCCTCAAATTTTTGAATAAAATGACAATGCCAATGCAATCGTGATACAAAATTACCGATCGCTCTTTTGTTGGGAGAACGTTCATAATGCAAATGGGTATATTGGTAAATCATGCGCATGCTGATATTTCCGTACGCTAAATAGGGAGACAGGCGACTGCAACCCTTGCGACTTAAAGCAGGTTTAGAAATGTGTTTGCTATAATTAACATGCCGCTCTTTGACAAAAGAATCCAGATACCTCCAAGCTAG
>JBOFUD010000492.1:0-1711 GCA_051652385.1 Flavobacterium sp. | reverse complement strand
AGACCAAGGTAAAACGGTAACATCGCCCACTATTCTTTCAAACGGATCGTTACTTACCACTAGTAGTTTTTGCACTTCATACTCCTCTGAAAAACTTTTTAATCCTTTAAGATGCCGTGACTGCACGTTATCAGTTCCTTTTACTTCAATGGCTACCTCATGATTACCTAAAATAAAATCTACTTCTAGCTGTGAAGTAGTTCTCCAATAAGAAATAGTATAGTTACCCTCCGAATAGTGACTATGGGCATACAATTCATGGTAGATAAAATGTTCAAAAGCACTACCAAACGCTTCGCTACCCGCTTCTATTTTTCCTCTCTTTAGCAAATAATTAGCAATTCCAATATCAAAAAAATAAAATTTACTAGCTAAAATGACCCGGCGTTTGGGCTTCTTTTGATAGGAAGGAACAAAACGACCAATTAGGGTATCCTCCAAAATTTGAAAATATTCCTTTATAGTGATAGAACTTACACCGCAATCGGAGGCAATATTTGTGTAGTTTACCATTTCTCCGTTAGAAAATGCGGCAGCTTCCAAAAATTTTGTAAAAGCACCTATGTTCCTAATTTTTGCCTCGGCGATAATTTCGTCACGCAAATAGTTTCCAATGTAGGACGAAAGCAGCTTTTTGGGATTATCCGACAAATAATGCCTTGGCAACAACCCATTATTTAAAGCTCTTTGCAAATCAAAATTAGGAATTTCGGCATAAATCAAGGGATACAATTCATACCGAAGGGCTCTACCCCCCAGTAAATTGGCCCCTGATCGAATAATTTTTCTTGGACTAGAGCCACTAAGCACAAAACGAGTATGATGATTAACCATAAGCCAATGAATCTCATCGAGCAAGGCAGGCACTTTTTGAATTTCATCAACCACCACGACCGTTCCTCTAGCGGTGGCTAGTATTGATTCTCTAAACTGAACAGGACTTTTTTGAAACCGTTCAAACACATCCGACTGTAATAAGTCAAACCAAAGGGCATCTGGAAATAAGTTTTTCAATAAAGTGCTTTTGCCTGTTTGTCGAGCGCCCCACAAAAAGAGACTCTCCCCTTCAGCTCCTTCTAAAATTTGTTTACGTACAAACATTTCTTTAGTTTTAAAACATCAAATAACATGATAATTTAAAGCATCACCTTATAATATCATGATAATTCAAAGTACAAATATAAAATATTTAATTTTAAAACGCCTCCTTTTATGCTAACAACACAAACCAATAACCGTAAGTTCCTTTTTTTACCCCTACCCTAAAGGGAGAAAAAGGAACAAGACGATTCGTTGAATGATTGCTGTCAGCTTCCGGCTTTGGGCCATCAGCTATCCTCACTTGAAATTTAAACCTTTGGAATTTACTTTCCCATTCCTTCGCGACTTAGCATCTTCGCGGTTAACCATTTTTGGAATTTAGAATTTAAAAAATTGGAATTTCCAAATCCGTGCCCATTACTCCAAACAACAACTTCTCGTTTAAACTATTAAACAGTTAACCGATTAAACAATTAACCCCTTTATTGGAATTTGGAATTTAAAGAATTGGAATTTAACCCTTAGCGTCCTTGCGGTTACCATTTTTGGATTTTGGAATTTAAAAAATTGGAATTTCCATATTCGTGGCCATTCCTCCACACAACAACTTAACGACTCGAGCGATAGTGAACGGACGAAGTAATTTGCGGTCACCTCCCACATAAAATCT
>JBOFUD010000491.1:0-3357 GCA_051652385.1 Flavobacterium sp. | reverse complement strand
TCATGATGGGTAATAATTGAGCGGCATCGCCACACCATCCTTCAGCCAAAACCAACCAAATATAATCGCTTTGCAAATTTTTTAATTGGGTCGAAATGGTCGAATCCACCTTTATGGTTTTATCCAAACGATTCATTCTGGTCTCATTTAGTGTACTATAATGTGTTAAATCCTCAGATTGTTCCTTTCCAGAGGACTTTCCTTCTTTTAATAAATCAGATACAACTTTTCTAAAATTAATGTAAGAACGGCTATGAAAAATTGCCTTGGCTATTGATGTCTTCATTTTATTGTTATTTTTAGGCAAAATTACGCAACCCATTTCACAAGTTCGGTGATAAAAATCACCCAGCAATCTTTTAACTACAACATGTAATGCACAATAACAAAAAATCTATTGGTTTAATATTATCTGGGGGAGGCTCAAAAGGCATAGCGCATGCAGGAGTCTTGCAATTTTTGGAAGAAAAAAAAATCATTCCAAACCAAATTGCTGGATCGAGTGCCGGAGCCATAGTCGCGGCCTTGTATAGTAGCGGAAAATCGCCTTTGGAAATTTTAGCGTTTTTCAAATCGATATATTTTTTTCATTGGAAACATTTTACCTTTTCCAAAGCGGGGTTAATCGACCCTCACGCGTTCAAAATATATTTTTCGGCCCTATTCCAAGATGCTGTGATTGGCGATTTGAAAATTCCGATACACATTACAGCCACAGATATCATCAGAGGCAATTTAACTGTTTTTGACCCTACAACAAAAGTAATTGACGCTATTTTAGCCTCAAGTGCCTTTCCTGGAATAATTTCGCCTTATGAAATCAATGGACTTTTATACAGCGATGGCGGAATACTGAACCACTTCCCGACAGAATTAGTGAAAGAAACCTGCGATTTTAACATCGGTGTTTATGTAAGTCCGTTACAAACCGTGCAAGCGGCTGAATTGAAAACCATTAAATCCATAACCACCCGGGCTTTTGAATTACTAACGGCCAATTCAAGTCTGAGTAAATTTAACGATTGTGACTGGCTCATACACCCGGACGCTTTATCAGCTTACAGCACCTTTGAAACGAGTAAAACAAAAATGGATGCTATCTTTAAAATTGGTTATGAAGCCGCCAAGAAAAGCTACGAAAACTTAATTTAGATATTTCAGGGTACACTATTTCACAAAAATTAGAATATCGCTATATTTGCACCAAACAATTCAACAAACTGATGAAATACAAAAGAATTCTTCTCAAATTAAGCGGCGAAGCTTTAATGGGTGATTTACACTACGGGATAGATCCAAAAAGATTAGCAGAATACGCAAGCGAAATCAAAAAAGTGCATGCTAAGGGAGTAGAAATTGCCATTGTAATTGGTGGAGGAAACATTTTTAGGGGAGTTGCAGGGGCTAGTGCAGGAATGGATCGTGTACAAGGAGATTATATGGGAATGCTGGCGACCGTGATTAACGGCATGGCGTTGCAAGGCGCTCTGGAAGATAACGGAATGAAAACCCGTTTGATGACTGCATTAAAAATGGAATCTATCGCAGAGCCTTACATTAAAAGGAGAGCGGATCGCCATTTAGAAAAAGGACGTATTGTGATTTTTGGAGCCGGAACCGGAAACCCCTATTTCACTACAGATACTGCCGCCGTTTTACGTGGAATAGAAGTCAGTGCCGATGTTATTTTGAAAGGAACCCGAGTGGATGGCGTGTACGATTGTGATCCAGAAAAAAATGCTACTGCTGTAAAATTTGACTACATTTCATTTGAAGATGTATTAAGCAAAGGATTAAACGTTATGGACACTACTGCTTTTACTTTAAGCCAAGAAAACAAATTGCCAATCGTGATTTTTGACATGAACAAAGACGGGAATTTATTGAAAATCTGTGACGGAGAAAACATAGGAACCGTAGTTAATATATAAGTTTATGGCGAAAGGTTTGCAGTTACTAGTTAACTGCGAGCATCCAAAAACAAACAACAAACATTAAGATTATGACTGAAGAAATTGAGTTTATATTAGATAGTACAGAAGAATCTATGAACGATTCTATTGCGCATTTAGAGAAATCATTTTTGAATATCCGCGCAGGGAAAGCTTCACCTGCCATGCTGGGAAGCGTATTTGTAGATTATTACGGATCAGCCTCACCGCTTTCACAAGTGTCAAAAATTAGCGTGCCAGATGCAAGAACGATCACCTTGCAACCTTTTGAAAAAAACATGTTGCACCCTATCGAAAAAGCCATTATGATTGCCAATTTAGGATTCAACCCGATGAACAATGGCGATATGATAATTATTAGCGTTCCGCCTTTAACCGAAGATCGTCGTAGAGATTTGGCCAAACAAGCCAAAGTCGAAGCCGAAGATGCCAAAATCGGGATTCGTAACGCTCGTAAAGACGCCAACACCGATATTAAAAAATTAGAAAAGGACGGCACCTCTGAAGACATTTGCAAAAGTGCCGAAGAGCAAGTTCAAAACTTAACCAACACTTTCATCAAAAAAATCGATGAATTGCTAGCCGTTAAGGAAGCCGAAATTATGAAAGTGTAACTTTCACAACAAACATCAACGAAACCGTCTCCAAAAGTATCTTGGAGACGGTTTTTTTTGTAGCTAAAAAATCATTAAAAACAGGTATTGTGAGTTAATAAGGAATGATTACTTTTATAAACCATTAATTAACAACCATTTTATGAAAACAAACAAACAAACAAACAAACAAACAAACCATGGCTTAGTGCGCTTCCCCTCTTAATACTACTTTTTATAGGAGTTATTCAAAGCTGTAATGATGAGGAATCCTACAATATCATAAGTGAGCCAATTACAACAAGCTATAATGAAACTATTTTATCTTATCTAACCTATTTAAAAAGCGAAGCCGGTAAAGAAAATGGTGCCAAAATCGAGGCACTAAAAGAAGCTATCAACCTCAATACGATACATATCTATGACCTAAAAAGCACTGAAAAATTGCTCATTGCTGATGTAATCTACTTAAAGGGTTTTGAGTCTTTCAGTGCAACCAAAGCCATTTTCTTTATCTACAACAACAAAATAACACATTCTAACTTAGTAACGAGCAAGTACGATGGTAACTTTTCTAAAACCAATCAAGTCATTATTTCGATACTAAACATGGAAAAAAACAAGAAACAGTTTACTGGTACCTTATCGTTTTATAACATGCTGCAAAACATAAAGCTTACAAACGATTTTGAAAACGGTATTTTGAAAAAAAATAGTATTGCACACCCAAAAAGCAAAAAAAACAATAAATCTAACGGCTGTACAGATTGGTATTGGGTAACAACTTATTCAGATGGTAGCCAAAAATGGGA
>JBOFUD010000490.1:0-4471 GCA_051652385.1 Flavobacterium sp. | reverse complement strand
GCCTTGGCCTTGATTTCCCCTATTCGCGTTTCGCTTTGCGAGGTTATTGTAAACAAGCACCAACCTGATTTAGCCATACGAACCTCATTGCCCAAAGAAAACTATAGCAACAAGGGCTTGGTATTGGTGGATGACGTCTTGAATTCAGGCACCACGTTAATCTATGCGGTGCGCCATTTTTTAGAAGTTCCCCTTAAGAAATTCAAAACCGCCGTTCTTATTGACCGAAACCATAAAAAATACCCCGTAAAAGCCGATTTTAAAGGCATTTCCTTGTCTACTTCCTTATTCGAGCACGTACAGGTGGTTTTTGAAGCGTCTGGCGAGAGCCACGCTTATTTAAGCTAACAAGGCTTCTATACTCGCCACCACTTCGGCTATTGATTTACCGTCAATACTCACTACATGCTGCGCTTGGTTATAATAAAAGCTTCTATCGAACAAATGTTTTGCGATAAACTCTTTTAATTCTTCCTCATTCAAATGAGCAATTATGGGACGTTTACTTCTATTTTTAGACAATCGCTCCAACAAAGTATCGATAGAAGCTTTTAAGTATATCGCGATCACGCCGGGCTTTTGCAACAATTCATGATTATTGGCATAACAAGGCGTTCCTCCGCCAAGACCGATGATCTGATCCTTGGGTTGCTCTAATAGTTCGATCAAAGCTTGGTGTTCTACTTTTCGGAAATAGACTTCTCCGCGTTGTTCAAAAAGCGACTTTATTGATAAATTCACTTTTTCTTCGATAAAATGATCCAAATCCAAGTACGGAATGGTTGTTTTTTCAGATAGGCTCATCGCAATGGTTGACTTCCCACAGCCCATATACCCCAATAATACAATTTTCTTCATAAGATTAAATCCCTACTAACTAAGGCATTGAAAGTTTTTGATAAAAAAAAACAAATTTATAATAAAAAAGCTTGGAAACTTCTAAAAAAAGTATGTATATTTGCACCCGCATTCAGGGAACGAAATGACTCGATAGCTCAGTTGGTAGAGCACATCACTTTTAATGATGGGGTCCTGGGTTCGAGCCCCAGTCGGGTCACAAATAGTGTGAACTAGACATACGTTTCTTGAATGATTGACTCGATAGCTCAGTTGGTAGAGCACATCACTTTTAATGATGGGGTCCTGGGTTCGAGCCCCAGTCGGGTCACAAAGGTTATTCGTTTTTTTTCGAATAACCTTTTTTTGTTTACTGGCCACGTGGAGAAACGGTAGACTTGCCATCTTGAGGGGGTGGTGCTCGTAAGGGCGTGTGGGTTCAAATCCCACCGTGGTCACAATAAAAAAAGGTATACATGAATTTCATGTGTCCCTTTTTTTGTTTATTGTATTTCCGTTTTTTCTGCCGCTTGATGCATTTTTCGTTTGTGGTGCGTTTGTCGCAGCGCCTTTTTTCCAGAAATCACACTTATCGATCCATCAACTTCAAGCATCGCTAATTTTACATCCCTAAAATGGCTAATGCCATGTTCGCGCATTACTTCCTCTAATTCATCGGAACTAATTCCTAGTGCAGCAATAGTTTCAAATTCAATTTTGCCGTTATGAATTAAAATTTCAGGTTTTTCTTTTATCCATTTTTTTATCAACTCAGATTTGAACAATAGTTTTTTAAAAAGAAGGTTCACAACAAACAAGGATAAAGCAGCTAGAATGCCGCCAGTGAGCGATACGTTGCTCCCTACCATCGCGTTTTGAACCGAATTACTAATTAACAAAATCAGAATAACATCGGTTGAGTTAAGTTGTGACAATTGCTTTTTTCCAAAAACACGGAGTGCCACGATCATGAATAAATAAACGCTAACACTTCGAAAAATTACCTCGATATATGGATGTATCATCTGTGCTACATTAAAATGCAATTAATACTAAAATACAAAACCCTTTTTGCGCTTCAAATATAAGGGGTATTGCTGAAAAATTAGAATAAAAAAAACCGTAATCGCTTTTCTAAGTAGCTTTTACGGTTTTCTGTACACACGATTAAGAAAAGTTCGGCGGACGCATCTTTTTAAATTTATTGCATTTTTTGCAGAAGAAATCTAAATTTAATGCTTGTGCGCCTGATTTTTGGCGCTTTTTTCGCCTGTCATTTTCTTAGCTTGTCCTGGTGGGATTTTCTTAACCTTAACTACTTTGATAGGATGGACATGGTGCACGGTGCAACTTTGTTGCCCGAAACTAAAGCACACCAAAAGTCCGATTAGCGTGATTTTTAACACATTTTTGTTCATGATTTGGGGAATTTAATTAGAAAGTGCTAATACAGCCCTTATTACTTGTTCTCAACACGCAACTTTTTAAATTATCGCTGCTAGTTTCTGTACCTTATTTTTTTAGTAATTCTTGAAAAGGCTTTAGTTGATCCATATCGATTTTGGATTGTTGCAATACCGAAATTAGGTTCATAATGTGCGTGGGATTCATGTCTTTTCCGAGGATTCGCGCCACGGCAAACCCCTTTTCTTTTTGATTGGCAAACAACACAAACTCTTCTATATGCTCATCAGTTCCTACAAAACTTACAGAGACGCCTTCTTTGCCCACACCCAACTTCATAAGTTGTTGGTACTTTGGGCTCTTCAATATTTGGTTCAATGTAGCGCGCTCGGTTTCAAACTCGTGAGTATTGCCTGCGTTGCGTTTGAAAGCTATAACATTCATCTTCTCAAAAGATTGTAACGCTTTCTTTTGCGCTTCTGTGAGTTTGGCTTGATCGACATTCAAAATTGAGGAGGAAATATCAAGTGCTATGAAATTTTTGTTTTCTGTATTTTCAACAAAATACTGTTGCAAACTCGGTTCAGTGGCACAACTCGTCAACAATAGGCATAGAAAAATAGCCCAACTCACTACTGCTTTCATTTTTTTATCTTTTATGTCAAAGTTCGTTCCATGTACTACTCTTAACCCGTTGCTTACATTATTTATTCAATCACATAGAAACACATAATTTAGAGTGTTTATTAGAAGAAAATAGACGTTTTCACTATCTACATCGCTGTGCCATGTGTAAAATACTGCTCTTTTTATTCATCCTTTGCCTCATCAGTTTTGATCTATGCGTCTAGCCTGCACTAAGCCATCGAAGTGCGGTATATTTTTTATTTTATGTCCATTGCGCCCGGTGGGTTAATCACTACTTACTGGTCCTTTAGCCGCTATTTCTTCCCTTTTGTTGCTTTCCTCAAATCGTCTCCGCCTGGAAAACGCATTTTGTCGGT
Organism: Flavobacterium sp.; assembly: GCA_051652385.1. Classification (GTDB taxonomy): domain Bacteria; phylum Bacteroidota; class Bacteroidia; order Flavobacteriales; family Flavobacteriaceae; genus Flavobacterium. Next base: position 1,226 of record JBOFUD010000490.1, on the reverse strand, counting down.
GAGTACCGAAATTTCATTCAGATCAAAATCGCCTGTTAAGGACATCAAAACACTGTCTTCACCCTTCACCCCATCAATAAACATCAGCAGCTCGCGTATTTGAGTATCTTTAGCTCCAGATTTTACTAAAATTTTAATGCTTCTTCCATTGTCATTAATGCGCATTAACTCCTCCAGATTAGCCGACACAACGTAGCGCTCCGCAGCTGCCTTCATATCCGCCTCAACACGTGCGTTTTTGGTGGTAAACACTTTCAAATTGTCTAATTTTTTGATCAAATGGTAGTATTGCTGCATCTCTTTATCCGAGGCATCCACTTTTACTTTGCTCATCATTTCAAACATTTTTTTGTTGACGATAACGGAAGTTACCTCCTCTTGCCCATCGAATTTATCGAAGGCGTTTTGACCCAAAACCGGAGTAGCTACAATTAAAAAAACGCCCACTAAAACTACTTTTCTTACTATAGAAGCAACTTGTTTATTTGCCCTGATTACCATTATTGATTTCATTTTTTTTTGATTTATTGATTAAAAACGCTTCTTTTTGAGGTTTCGTATTCCTGAATTAACTGTACACTTTCTATGCCAGTGTTGACATGACCTGACAATAATGTCAATGCTTTTTGGGTTGCCCTTAAAGCTTCCTCGGGCGTTTCGCAGCTTCCCAATTCGTTCCCAGGCACACTAGCCTTCGGCTCCTTCATTGTGTAGGCGAGCCCAAAGCCGAATAAACACACAATAGCCGCCGCAACCGACCACCAAGCTGTTGTATTAGTCTCTTTTTTTATAGGAAATTCTATGAAAGCGTGATGACTCTTTTGTTCTTTTGCCAACGAAAAATAGCCAAATAAAGGCTGGTACCGCGCTAAATGCGGCGCTACATTGGAGCTAGCAAAATATTGCATTAATTCTTTTTCCTCGGCAGTGCTGGTTCTTCCTTGAAAGTAGTTTTCTAAAAGTAGTTCTATCTCAGACGGTTCCATAACGGTGTATTTTATTCATTTGTGTTCTGATGGTTTTTCTGGCCCTAGAGAGTGCCACACGAATGGCAGTTTCATTCATTTCTAATAATTTTGCAATTTCTTCAAATTCATAGTGCTCAATTTCTCTCAGCTGGATAATCATACGTTGTTGCTCCGGCAATTGCTCTATTATTTTGGCCACCCAACTCAAACTATCGTTGTCTTCTGCTTTTTGTTGCAGACTAGGCTCGCGATCCTTGT
>JBOFUD010000489.1:0-2515 GCA_051652385.1 Flavobacterium sp. | reverse complement strand
ATTAGTGGGTGTTACCTGCGAAACTTGTGCGGTGAAAGAGTGTCAAGAGCGCGCCTCCGAACCCATTCATCTCAATCAAAAAATACGCAACGAAAACACCGAAGCCATCGTTCAGAAATATATGGCAAAGTTTAGTTGATTTTTTTTGTTTGCCCTAGTATTATTTATTGTTAATTAATTTTGCAAGGTTGTTTTGCGTTCTGATTTTAGTATCTTAGTAAGAATTAACCTTTTAACTAATAATTCAATGAAAAAACAACACTGGAATTATACCATTAACGCTGGATCAGGCGATAGTGATGATAAGTACCATGCGCTAATACACCAAGCGGCAAATGATTATTATTATGGCAATAGGCTCGGATTAACTTCTCCACCTAGAAATGGTTTTTGGAAAAGGCAGATGAAAATTGCAGCTAGAGAATTGAATGATAAATCTTCAACAGTGAAAGTAAGAGAGATTTGGTTTGGTGCACAAATATCATTAAGAGAATGGGGTAGTCCTTCGGATAAAGTTTATGGTACAACAATACACGAACTTGCTCATGCAGCTCATAGAGAAGTAGATTTCGGTTCTTATAATAACGTAGTTTGGGATGCTTATTCAAGTCCCTGTGCTCCATCTGCTGAGAGTTGTGATCATCCAGGTCCAACGGGAGATAATAACAGACGATTGCTGGAAACATGGGCAACAACTGTTGAAATTGTAATGACTTTGCAACGTTATAAGTCAAAATTTGGATTGTCAAATTATAGTGTTTATAACTACAATTCACTTAATAATTTACAGTATCAATCAATAGCTAGAAATCGTTATTACACATCAGCAGGATACGATATGATTGATAATATAAATCAACGAGTTTACTTTGGCGCTACTTTTGGAGTTGATAAGCCAATTGATAGAGTTAGTGATTATACATTAGTTCAATTAGAACAAGCATTAGTAGGAGCTAAGTATTGGTGGCAATGAAGGGATAATATTAAAAATAGATATAACAATCCAACAGAAATTTACTTAGATGAACTATTTAATAATTGGGAAAATAACTTATGAAAAAGTTAATACTTATAATTCTATTTGGTTTGCTTGGTTGTGGGCCTGAGAGTAATGAAGAGAAAAAATATGATTATTCTGTTGCTAATAATTCTGGTTATATTGTGGAAATAATTCCATATATAAATGGAGTAAAAGAAGCAAGCAATAAAGTCACCATACAAAATGGAGGAAATTTTAATAAGAAGTACACTGATTACGCACCGTATTCAGGTGGTTTATCGATGAGTAGTATTTTTAAGTCAAATACAATTGGGAATGTTACACACTTAGAATTTGTGTTCAAAAACTCAAAAAAAATAATTTACGAAGAATGTTCTGCAACTTCTAATTGTAATTCTTTGCCTAGAAATATTTTTAGGCCTGAACTTAATGACGAGCAAACAGAAGTTTACACTATTACTCCAGAAGATTATCAAAATGCACAAGATTGCGGCGGTAATTGTAATTAAAAGTATAAGAAAACAAGATTTAGATAATAAAAAAAGGCTGTCTTCAAAATTGGAGACAGCCTTATGTTTTGTTGCAAATTTGTAAAGTAAATTCAGCCTTGAGAAAAAACTATGTTATTCCACCCATTTGTAATAACGAGCGCCTAATAAGTTGGGATTTTCGTTTTCAATACGATCCAAAATCCATTCGTTTTTTGGGGTGCGAATGGGTTGTTTTTGTTCCTTTTTGTGGAGTCTCTCGTAGGTTTCAAAATCAATAGCGACGCTTTTTTCTAGCGTTTCAAATAGTGCTACAGGTTGCAAGGCTTTTCTCCATTCGGCTTGAATGGTTCCTTCGAAAACTTTGGATTTCGAACCACTTCCATAGGCTAAAAAGCCCATTTTCTCGTTGGTGATTTCAGTGTTGGTCTTTGAAAAATGCGCTAAAGTCGATAGCAATCCCATAAAAATAGAACCCGTATATAAGTTTCCAATTAATGAGGAAGCGATTTCGGCTGGTTGTAATTTTTGACTTACAAAATCTTGATAAGCTTCAGTTTTACTGATTTCTTTGAGTTTGTTTTGGTATTCCTCTGGGGTTTCGTTTCCGGTAATAATTGCTTCGGTTGCATCTAAAGCATAAATTTCGGTCAGCATACGTCGTCCTTGAAAGGCATACGGTAAGTGCATGACAATACTTTTCCAGTTATTATAAATCGTTTCGCTAGTATTTTTTTGTTTTTTGAACGCAAAGTAGGCGTCTTTGGTGCGATCCATATAACACTGATTCGAATACTGTCCGTCAAACACGGGTTGGTCTTTGTGTATTTCGATTTTGCTTTCCAAATTATCGAACCAAGCCTCGTTGCTGTTATTGCCTGTGATTTCTTGTTTTGAGATAGTTCTGTAAGGTTTAAAAAAATCAAATACGCCTTTCGTGCTTACGCCCCAATGGTTCTCAAAGGAGATAATTCTGGGGTTAGCGGTGATGAGCATGGCTACAGCTCCTGCGCCTTGAGTATATTCA
>JBOFUD010000488.1:0-2004 GCA_051652385.1 Flavobacterium sp. | reverse complement strand
TAAATCCGTTGGTTTTGGATTTTATTCCAGAAAGTACCGAAGAAAATAATCTTTCGACACAAATGGTAGTATCAAAAGACAAAGACAAACTCATGACTTTGTTTCATTTGATTTGCTCTTTAAAGTCGGAAGCAGCGATTGTTTTTTGCAACCATCGTGATGCTGCCGAGCGCATTAGTGATGCTTTGAATGAAAAGGGAATTTATGCCACTTACTATCATGGCGGAATGGATCAAGAAGAACGGGAACGCGCTTTGATTCAGTTTAGAAACGGCAGTATGAGTTATTTGATTACTACTGATTTGGCCGCTCGTGGATTGGATATTCCAGAAATGAAGCACGTAATTCATTATCATTTGCCTTTAAAAGAAGAAGAATTTACGCATAGAAATGGTCGTACGGCACGAATGTTATCCTCAGGAACTGCTTATCTTTTGGTACATGAAAGTGAGAAGAAATTAGAGTATGTTGATTATGCTATGCCTGTTTTGGAAGTAAGTGCAGCGGTAAATTTACCCAAACCACCGCAATTTCAAACCATTTACATTAGTGGTGGAAAAAAGAACAAACTCAACAAAATAGACATCGTAGGCTTCTTTTCTCAGAAAGGAAAATTAGAAAAAGCCGATTTAGGTTTGATTGAAGTCAAAGATTTTATTTCATTTGCAGCGGTAAAATTTAGCAAAGTCAAAGATTTACTTGCCAACATTCGTGATGAAAAAATGAAAGGTAAAAAGTTTAAAATTGAAGTGGCCAGAAAAGTGATTAAGAAAGAAGAGGAGTAGTATCTGGTGAATTTTCATCGTTGTACTAAAGTCAAAAAATAAATCAGCATAAAAAAACGAAAACGCCTTGATATTTCAAGGCGTTTTCGTTTTTTGCCAAAAGCCAAAAGCCAAAAGCCAAAAGCCAAAAGCCAAAAGCCAAAAGCCAAAAGCCAAAAGCCAAAAGCTGCCTAAATTTTCTTCACATATTGCGTGATGATCACGATTTGTTGGCCATCCACTTTTCCTTCAATATATTCGGCGTTTTCATGATCAAGTCTGATGTTTCTAACGGCGGTACCTTGTTTGGCGACCATACTTGACCCTTTTACTTTTAAATCTTTAATCAAAACCACCGAATCTCCGTGTTCTAAAATAACTCCGTTGCTATCTCTATGAATAATTTTGTTTTCATCTTCTTCGCCTTCGCCAGTGGCTTGTGCCCATGCCAAATCATCTTCATCCAAATACATTTGATCTAGTAATTCTTGATTTCTCAAACGACTCAACATACGCCAAGATAGCACTTGAACTGGAAGGTGTTCACTCCACATGCTGTCATTTAGGCATCTCCAAAGATTTATATCCATGGATTCAGGATTTTCTATTTGGTCGATCAGTGTTTGATTAATCAAAACATGTTCGTCTATGCCGCCTTTTCTGGTGGGTAAAATTTGGAACACTTTTAAATCTTCAGTAACTCCTGAAAGTTCACATTTTCCTCCACTACGCTTGTTTAATTCTCTTTCTATGCTCATTTTTGAAATATCTTAAATAAGTTGTAAAAATACAGCTAAATGCTTGGTCATACAACTACCTGATTGTTTGTTAGTATTTATTTATGCAATTTTAGTCGAACAGTATTCGGCACCAGCATTTCATATTGTCCATGGTTGCGGATGACATCTCGCACAATACTCGAGCTGATGTAAGAAGTGCTTGCAGCTGTCAGTAAAAACACAGTTTCAATTTTTGATAGCTTTCTATTGGTATGCGCAATGGCTTTTTCGAATTCAAAATCGGCAGGATTGCGAAGACCTCTTAAAATAAAATTAGCGTTTATTTTTTTGCATAAATCGATCGTTAATCCTTCATAAGTGATAACGCTTATTTTTGGTTCGTCTTTGAAGGTTTCTTCAATAAAGCGTCTTCTGTCTTCGAGAGAAAACATGTATTTCTTTTCGGCATTGACTCCAATAGCAATTACGATTTCATCAAAAAGGGGAAGGGCTCTTTTGAT
>JBOFUD010000487.1:0-7528 GCA_051652385.1 Flavobacterium sp. | reverse complement strand
CGTTTCTTTTTGAAAGTTCCACAAACGGAGATTGATGCCAATGCTACTATTGATGATTCAGTAAATAGAGATCGATAATCAAAATACCGTATTGAAAGAAAATTAATTTCGATTTACAAAAATAAAACAGTAGTGAACTTTGTGTTTGCTGCTGTTTTTTTTGGTGTGTAGCGTATTGATAGAAAGCTGTTTTTTTTATGATTGTACTTGAGGTAGTGTTGTGTGCTTTTTTTAAAAAGATCTAATTTGTTAAATTTTGATCTGCTTTTCTATTTATTTCAGGTAATTTTAATATAAATCAGTGATTGTGTTAAATTTTAGGTTTTCATTGTTTTAGGCATTTGTCATTATATAAACCGCATTATTTCATTTTTTAATAGTACATATGTTGTTGTTGGTATTAAATAGTCAAAAAATTAACAATTAGGATGTCTGATATAAACAATTCTTAAATAAAATAAGGTTAAGTATTTTTGGTATATTAAGAAATTATTATGATTTTTGCTTTATAACTAATTCAAATAATAATAATATGAGATCAAAATTCAAATGGATTTTTTCTTTGCTATTGGCCATGTCAATGCAATTTGTCTTCGCTCAAGAAAAGACAGTAACCGGAACTGTTACTGATGAATCAGGTGCCGTTCCTGGAGTGAATGTTGTAATAAGCGGTACAAAGACTGGTGCGCAAACTGGTTTCGACGGAAAGTTTGCGATCAAAGCAAAACAAGGGGATGTTTTGGTGTTCTCATTCCTAGGAATGGATACTGTAAGAATGACTGTTGGAGCTTCCTCTGTTGTAAATGCAATGATGGTCAGTAATAGTGCTCAAAAACTTCAAGAAGTGGTAGTGACCTCTTTCGGAATTAAAAGAGACAAAAAATCTTTAGGGTATTCTACTCCAAAAATCGAAGCTGCAGAACTTACCGCCGCTAGAGCTACAAACGTAACAAATCAAATTGCTGGAAAAGTAGCTGGTTTGCAAGTGTCTGGATCTGGAGGAGCTTTTACCGGCTCTAGTATAATAATAAGAGGGTTTTCTACTTTTACAGGAAGTAATCAGCCTTTGTATGTTGTGGATGGTGTGCCTATTGATAACAGTGGTGGTGGAGCTTTATTGCAAAGGGGGGCTTCGCCTTCTAACCGTGCTATAGATATAAACCCAGAGGATGTTGAAAGTCTTGTTGTTTTGAAAGATGCTGCTTCAACAGCACTTTATGGATCTCGAGGTGCGTCAGGAGTTATTTTAATAACTACTAAAAAAGGTAAAAAAGGGGAGAGATCATCCATTACATTTAACTCAAGTTATAATGTTGGAAATGTAAATCGATTGCCAGATTACCAAAATGAATATGCGCAAGGTTTAAATGGTACTTTAACACCTGCTCAAATAGGTTCTGCTCTAGTACCTAATAGAACCAATTCATCAGGTCTTATGGTAGCTTCTTCATGGGGACCTAAAATTATGGGACAAAATATCATCAACTCTTATGGTCAGCCGGAAGTATTACAGGCTTATAAAAACAATGTTAAAGATATTTTTACAACGGCTTATAATGTTCAAAATAATTTAAGTTTTACAGGAGGTTCTGAAAAGTCAAGTTTTAGACTTGCACTTGGTAATACAGAAGAGACTTATGTTATTGATAATAACAAGTTAATGCGTAATAATATCACTTTTTCGGGGAACACTCAGGTTTCTGAAAAGTTGAATGTAGGTGCGAATATTACCTATACCAATACGACTTCTAAAAGAACTTTGCAAGGAAATAATTTATCCAATCCATTATTTCGTGGGTATTTCACTCCAAGGTCTTACAATTTAAGTGGTTTGCCTTTTGAGAATTCCCAAGGTCAACAATTGTATGCAGGTGGGGAGGATAACCCATATTGGACTATAAAGAATAATACATACAATGATAAAGTAAATAGAATATTGGCAAATTTTAATGCTAAATATGACTTTACGTCTTGGTTAAATGCCGATTTTAAAATTGGTTCAGATTTTTATAACTTAAATAGTGTTGGTTTTGATGAGGTTGGAAATAGAGGAGCTGGTTTTGTGCAAGGTTCAACTAATATTGGTGGTTTAGTTGAAAACGCTACAAATGTTCATAACTTGAACCAGTATTTTACCTTGAATGCCTCAAAAAAATTCAATGATTTTACTGTATCAGGTTCGCTTGGAAATGAGTTTAATAATAACTACAGCTTCGCTTCTCAGGTTACCGGTATAAATTTAGTGATACCTGGATTTGCCAATTTATCTAATGCTGTAACTTATGCTCCGGCTTCCGCAATTTCAAACACAAAATTGTTTGGAGTTTTTGCGGATCTTGTTCTTGAGTATAAAAATTTCTTGTCTGTGAACGTTAAAGCCAGAAATGACTGGTCTTCTACATTGTCTCCAGAAAACAATTCTATTTTCTATCCAGCGGTATCTGGAAGTTTCGTATTAACTGAGGCTTTTCCTGCTATTAAACTAGGAGATAAAATCAACTTAATTAAGTTTAGAGCAAGTGCTGGAGAAGTTGGTAAAGGTGCTCCTGCTTATGCTACTGATACTTATTTTGCTCAAGCAAATGCTTCTGATGGATTTGGTCCACAAATAATTTTTCCATTTAATGGAAATGCAGGTTTTTCCCTTTCAAATACAGCGGGTAATGCAGCACTTACTCCTGAGTTTACAAGAGAGATTTCTTTTGGTACTGAAATGGCCTTTTTCAATAATCGATTAAATATTGATGCGACTTATTATCAACGTAATACTCGTAATGTAATTCTAAGTGTTCCTGTTTCTGCAGCATCTGGAGTTACGAATGTCTTGCAAAATGCTGGAAAACTTTCTACAAAAGGAGTTGAAATAGCGGTGTCAGGAACACCAATTAGGACTCAAAATTTCTCATGGGAACTTGGAACCAATTTTACGCAATTTAGATCTATGGTTGATGAATTAGCTCCAGGCGTTTCTAATATATTTTTAGGTGGCTTTACAACACCTAACGTTAGATTAGTTGCTGGAGACCAATACGGACAAATTTATGGTTCAAAATATCAACGTAATGCTGATGGTCAAATGTTAATTAGTCCTACTACAGGCTTGCCTTTGCAAACTACAACTGTGGAAAAAATCGGGAATCCAAACCCTGATTTCACAATGGGTATAACTAGTACTTTGACATATAAAAACTTTAGTTTGTTCTTTTTACTTGATATTCGCGAAGGTGGAGATCAATACTCTAGAAATATTGCCGATGTCCAAAGAAATGGTGTAGCTAGTGAAACTGCTGAATTTCCAAGGTTTGCAGCAGATAATGTGACTTCAAATACGCCTTATCTTTATGAGGGTGTATATGCTTCAGGAGCTAATGCAGGTCAACCTAATACAACAAAAGTAAATTCCCAATTATACTACGGAAATACTGGAAAATATGTTGCAGCTGAAGGTTTTATTTATGACACCTCTTGGTTTAGAGTTAGAGAGGTTTCTTTCTCTTACAGGCTAAGCTCTAGTTTATTGGCTAATACGCCTTTTAAACAATTTGAAGTGGGAGCATTTGGTAGAAATTTATTCTTAAGTGCACCTAATTATCCTCATTTTGATCCAGAACAAAATGCTTTAGGGATTAGTAATGCCCAAGGGTTAGAGTTTAACTCTTTACCAAATACTAGAACAATTGGTTTTAATCTTAAAGTAGTACTTTAGTAATAATAGTAAACATGAAAAAAATAAAAAACAAAATAGTATCTGCACTATTCTTGGTTGCTTTTGTAGTAAGCGGCTGTGAATTTGGTGATACCAATGTAGATCCAAGTAGTGTAATATCAGCACCAATTAATCAGCAATTAACCTCGTTAACCGTTAATGTTGGTTTTTTAGGAGGTAGCGATTTAAATAGATATTCTTCTTTGATAATGCAACAGTATTCCGGACAAACTGTTAGCGCAACTACTCAGATGCAATTTTTTGAACAGTTTCAAATCGTTGGTTCGGATTTAAACAATGTTTGGTCTAGTATCTATGCTACTATATTAAATGATGCTGAGAACGTGATAAATGGTGCTGCTGCTAGTAATAGTCCTCATTATTCAGGTGTTGCAAAAATACTGAAGGCGTATACGTATCAATTAGCTGTGGATACTTGGGGTACTATTCCTTATTCCGATACTCAAAAGTTGGCTACAAATGTTAAGCCTAAGTATGATACCGATGCAAGTATTTATACTGATTTAATTAATTTATTAGATCAAGGTATAGCCGAAGTTAATGCGCCAACTTCAGCAATTTCTCCTGGTACTAATAGTACAATTTTTCCTGGAGCATTTTCAACTACAAAAAATAATTGGATAAAATTTGCAAATACTTTAAAGTTGCGTATTTTTTTACACTACAGTGAAAAAGATGCTAGTTTTGCTAAAACTAAAATTGATGCATTGATTAATTCGGGTGCTCCTATGATGAGCAGTAACTTGGATAGCTTTCAGATGAATTTCTTAGATGTTGCTAATGCCAGAAATCCTATTGATCAATTTCAGACAAATCGTGCTGGTAATTTAGTAGCTAATGAAAAGTTGGTTACTATGATGAATACTAAAACAGATCCTAGAAGACAATTTTATTTTACGCAATTTCCTGCAGGTTCTGGTTTGTATGTTGGTGCTGTTGCTGGAGCTCCAGCAGGAGCAGGTAACTATTCTCAATTTCATACTTATTTAAGAGGAACACTTACTGGTTCAACATATTCTGGTGCAGCGCCTATTAGAATGTTAACGTTTGCTGAGTACAATTTTATAAGAGCAGAGGCTGCTTTAAGATTTACTTCTCCGGGTAGTGCACAAACTTTTTTCCAAGCGGGTATTAGAGCTTCTATGGAAAGTGCAGGTGTTGCCGCCGCTGACATTACTACATATTTAGCTGCAAATGGAACATTGACAGGTTCTGCTGCGCAACAATTAGAGCAAATAATTAACGAAAAATTCGTTGCTGGTTACGGTGTTGCTATAGAGCCATGGACTGATTTTAGAAGAACTGGGTATCCTGCTTTAACGTTGCCTTCCAATGCAATCGTACCGTATTTTCCAAGATCATTTTTTTACCCACAATCTGAAATTGATTTGAATCCTGAAAATGTAACTCAAAAAACAGGCATGAATGCTAGAATTTTTTGGGATACAAGACCTTAATTTATTTAATTTTATAATTGATTTAAAAACCGCTTTGAAAGTAATTTTCGAAGCGGTTTTTTTAATTTGTAAATCAGACAAATACATGTGTTATGGTGTAATTTGGTAAAACTGAATAATTGGTGTAATTTAGCTCCAACAAGCTGTAATATAATTCGTTGCCACCAATACTTTAAAAAGAATAATATTGGGATTCAGTTTTTCAGTAACTACAAACCAAACTCGCACTTTTATGAAAAAAAAATTCAAACCAAATTCAATCTTAATCTTCTCATTTCTATTAGTCATCTTTTCTTGTAATAGACCAGATGAAGAAGTAGTGATACAAGATGTTAAGCAATGGGACTTGACAAAAATTGTAAATGACCCAATGTTTATTAGTCTTGACAATGCATTAAAATTAGCTCCAAGAGCTGAAATATTTTATTCTAGAGAGAATGATGATAAGAATTATACTCGTATTTCATCCACTAAAAAAGTTGCCAAAAGTGCGAGTATAACTGAAAACGGAATCCCTTACTTTTACGTTTTCAATTATAAAAATGGTGGATGGGTTATCATATCGTCAGACAAAAGAATGATGCCAATTCTTGCATATTCTAAGACAGGTACTTTTAACAATGAAGACATACCAATTGGTTTAATTTTGTGGGAAAATGCGACGAAACAAATTATTAAAGATTTAAGAAATTCCAATTCACAGATAGACAATGATGCTGTCTTGGGAGAATGGAATACAATGGAGTGTATTCCAGACCCATTAAGGATAGTTGGAAAAACTAATAATGATTGTCACTCCCCAGACGAATTTGTATCGCAGATAATTGTTGGTCCAATCTTAACAACAGCTTGGGGGCAAGATTGTGGTTATAACGAACTTTGTCCAACAGTGGCTAGTGGTCCTTGCGGAAAGGCTTTTACGGGTTGTGTTGCAACAGCAATGGCTCAAATAATAAAGTATTGGCAGTATCCTAATGGATTCAATTATGCAAATATGCCAGTTAACAATGGAAACACAAATGTATCACAATTGATGTCAGCAGCAGGAGTTTCTGTAAATATGAGCTATGGTGCAGAATCGTCTAGTGCTAATACCGAGGACGTAGACAATGCGTTTCGTGACACATTTAGTTATTCTTCAGCTTCATTTATCGATTATGGTAGCAGTAGCTACATGACTGTTCAAAATAATATTCAAAATAATCAACCAGTAATTCTCGCTGGTTGCAACAATGAAAGTAATATACTTGGAATCCCTTATAAATGGCAGAATTGCCACGCTTGGGTGTGTGATGGTTTCCAACAAACCAATTATGTAGGCTATTCATATTTGATGTTTCATATGAATTGGGGTTGGAGTGGGTATTCAAATGGTTGGTTTCAATTCAATAATTGGCATATAAGTGGTGTCAACAAAAACTATCAATACAATCAACGTGCTGTTATTAACATTCATCCATAAATCAGATAAATATGAAAGTAGAAATCTCACTATTCGCTATAATCCTTACATTGATGTTGCTAATTAGCTGTCAAGAAGACACAATATCTAATAATAATATAATGCCAGAAGATTTTAGATTTATTGTTTTAGATGATGCTAATGGTTCTATTTTAAAAACCGAAAATGACATAGTAGATTTTTTTTACTTTGAAAACGGTAACAAAAAAAATATTAGTGACTGCAAAGAATCGGCTTGCAAAAATATTAGGTCTTTTCCTGTTACAGCTAAGTACCCAGTATATTTTGGCACTTTGGAGGCTGCCGTGCAAAGTGGTGATTCGAACATCAAGACATTTTACATTAAAATTGAAAATGACACAGACACAATTTACTTAGATGTAGAAAAACTTACAAAATATAACTCAACTTCAAAACAGCTTTATAAGTATAATAAGGTAAAGTTTAATGGCATCGAAATGGAACAAGACAAGACAGTATTACCTTGGGTCTATGTTCTGAAAAAATAAAAGTACTGGTGGCAAAAACCGTTTGGTAATATAGCTTGTTTAATCTGTTGCAACAGAGAACAGGTGAAGCAATTCCCTAATGTATTTGTAATTTAGGGTAGCTTTCTTTGTTTTTTAAAAAGAGCTGTTGATGTTTCTTAATCCCAAAATAAAAAATTTGTGACGTTGTGGCCATGAAAAACTCAAGAGTTTGCTCTAATTGGGCTATGGCGGTTGTTTTTTTATAAAGTTTATTAATCTACCTTTGTCTAAAATTTATTCCCACACAGATAATAATAGATGAAAAACACACTCTTAGTTTTAATTATCTTATTTCCTTTTCTTTTATTCTCCCAAAAACCAGGAAGAACTACTACTCAAAACGAGAGTACTA
>JBOFUD010000486.1:0-3024 GCA_051652385.1 Flavobacterium sp. | reverse complement strand
GTGGATCGCATCATTAGTTCCAACGGAGGCTGGTTTACCGTTGCTGATACTGGAACTTCATTTCCCTATGGGTTAAAAGATGCTCCGATTCCCACGTCAAATTATGCTCGTTTTTTTGCTTCGAATTTAACCGTTCAAGTGGGAAGCCCATGTAATGTGTGCGACAACAAAAACAGCGATCAAAGTGCTGGATTCAGACACAATGCTTCAGCAGACGCGCAAGGTCTAAATCGAGTTGATCGCGCGTTGTATTTTTTCAACAATGGAAAGTCCATGGCGCAAAAATTAGGCTTACCCTTTAACTGGAAATTTCAACAAGTAGACAACGCCTACCATGATCCGGTTAAAACGTCTCAAGAAGCCGCAAAACTGCTATATAATTAAAAAAAATAACGCCTCGAAAACCTCGAGGCGTTATTTTTTTTAACCTATTCTTTTCACTACACTAATTCAGCTTTGATAAGGTATTCAGCAATTTGAATCGTATTCGTAGCCGCACCTTTTCTTAAGTTATCGGCAACAATCCACATGTTCAAAGTATTGTCTTGGCTTTCGTCACGACGAATTCTACCTACGAAAACCTCGTTTTTACCTTCGGCATATCTTGGCATTGGATAGGTAAAAGTATCCAAATTGTCTTGTACCACAATACCATCGGTGTGATGCAAAATGTTTCTCACTTCTGAAACCTCAAAATCATTGGTAAATTCCACATTTACCGCTTCGCTATGTCCCCCTACTACCGGCACACGAACCGCAGTTGCAGTAACTTTGATGGTGTCGTCGCTAAGGATTTTCTTGGTTTCGTTGACCAATTTCATTTCTTCTTTGGTGTACCCATTATCTTCGAAACTATCACATTGTGGAATACAATTGCGATTGATTTTGTATTTGTACACCATTTCACCCTCAATTCCGGCTACCTCATTTTCAAATTGTTGTACCGCTTTTACACCCGTACCCGTAATGGACTGATAAGTAGAAACAATAACACGTTTGATGTTGTATTTTGTATGTAGTGGTGCCAAAGCCAATACCATTTGAATCGTAGAACAGTTCGGGTTAGCGATAATTTTATCTTCTTTAGTCAATTGGTTGGCATTGATTTCTGGAACGATCAATTTTTTAGTTGGATCCATTCTCCATGCCGAAGAATTGTCAATTACTGTAGTACCTGCGGCAGCAAATTTAGGTGCCCATTCAAGGGATGTTCCTCCGCCAGCAGAAAACAAAGCAATATCTGCTTTTAAATCTACCGCCGTTTGCAATCCTACTACTTTATATTTTTTTCCGTTGAATTCAATTTCTTTTCCTACTGATTTTTCTGAAGCAACAGGAATTAACTCGGTCACTGGAAAATTGCGTTCTGCTAACACTTTCAACATGATTTCGCCTACCATTCCGGTAGCGCCTACAACTGCTATTCTCATCGTATCTATTTTATTTGGTCTTACTTATAACACAAAAGTAATCAATATCAGAAAGAAAACAAGAGACTCACAATATTTAACAAATTGTTATATTTAAAACATTTTCATCATCTTTTATTTTTATCATCAAAAAAAAACCGCCTCTTTTTGGGAAAAGAAACGGTTTGGTTAGACACTAGTGCAGCGGTATTATTTTTTTAACAAATCTCGAATTTGAGTCAATAATTCTTCTTGAGTAGGTCCTGCGGGAGCTACTGGGGCAGGTTCTTCTTTTTTCTTCATTTTGTTGAGTGATCTAACCAATATAAAAATAACAAAGGCTATCACCAAAAAACTAATAATAGCCGCTAAGAATTTGCCATACAAAATTCCACCATCGGTTTTTAGACCCGCCAAATCTTCTACTTGTGCGGCTTTCAAAGCTGGATTTAACAAGGCTGGAGTAATAACATCAGCAACTAACGAGTTGACAATAGCGCCAAATGCACCACCAATAATTACTCCTACAGCCAAATCCATAGCGTTACCTTTGGCAATAAAGTCTCTAAATTCAGTAATCATTCCCATATATCTAATTTTTAGTTAATTGATTAATAGGATAAAGATAACTTTTTTTCAAAACATTTTTCAGAAATTATTCTCGATAAAATACTCGTTTTACACGTTGGGAAATACTGGTCAGAATTTCATACGGAATGGTTTGTACTTTTTCGGCTATTTCAACAACCGTTGGACTTTCTCCAAAAACAATTACAGCATCGCCTTCTTGACAATCGATAGTGGTTACATCTACCATTAACATGTCCATACAAATGCTTCCTATGATAGTTGCTTTTTGATGTTTAATTACTACATAGCCTACGCCATTGCCCCAAAGGCGTGAAATTCCATCGGCATAACCTATGGGAATTGTAGCCACTTTGGTGGGTTTTGTAGCCATAAAACGGCGACCATAGCCTACAGAATCTCCGGCTGGAATGGTGCGAATTTGTGAAATAACCGATTTTAGGGTGCTTACATTTTCTAACGCTTTTTGTTCCTCCGCATCATTCGAAACACCATACAAACCAATCCCTAAACGAACCATGTCGTATTGGGCACACGAAAAATTACTAATACCCGATGTGTTCAAAATATGACGAATAGGTTGAATCGCTAACTCCCGCATCAATCGACTCGATAGCTTTTCGAACAACTCAATTTGAGACACTACAAAAGCTTGATGGTTTAGATCATCGCTAGTGGCCAAATGAGACAAGAGGCTTTTGACATTTACGGTTGAATTTCCCTTAAGAATTGCGATCAATTCCTCGATGGTGTCTTTTTCAAATCCTAAACGATGCATGCCCGTATCGAGTTTGATATGAATGGGAAATTGATGCAGTTTTTTTTGTTCGGCTAATTTCAAAAAAGCACGCAGGCCTTTCAAACTATAAATTTCGGGTTCTAATTGATGCTGAATAATCGCCGAAAAACTAGTAGATTCTGGATTCAATACCATAATAGGCAAACGAATCCCCGCTGTTTTTAACGCGATTCCTTCATCGGCAAAAGCCACTCCCAAATAATTTACTTGGTGGTGTTCTAGCAATTT
>JBOFUD010000485.1:0-2046 GCA_051652385.1 Flavobacterium sp. | reverse complement strand
CCAAATTTACTATCAATATGACCCACTGAAATATTAGTGTTTCCTCCCGCCATAACGTGGGGATTGATACGTATGCAAACTGGTACATTGGGGTACTTTGTACCAAATTGTTCTAAGATAGATAAATTGTCGATGTTGATTTGTACTCCTAAGGCATTAACCTCTTCAATTTCTTCTAATGAAACTCCGTTTGGCGTGTAAAATATTTTTTCGGGTTCAAAGCCCGCATGCAAACCCAAAAGAACTTCCTGGATAGATACAGTATCAAGTCCTGCTCCCATATCTTTCATTAGTTGCAAAATGGCAACGTTGGACAAGGCTTTCATAGCATAGTTTATGCGGAGTTTTTCAACTTTAGAAAAAGCTTTAGTTAATCTATTAAATTGAGATTGAATTTTTTCAGCATCATACACATATAAGGGTGTGCCAAATTGTTCTGCTAATTGTAGTAAGTCTTTTCCTTGCATTTTGGTTTTATTTTTAGCAAATTTATTATAGTTTCTATAGGTAGCCAAATATAAAACAAAATATCACAAAATATAACAAAATGTTACTTAAATGACTATTATGTGGCGATATAGTGGTTTTTATAACAATAAAAAATCCCTTGAACGCTTTAGAAACGACAAGGGATTTAATTGTATTTTTTTTACAAACTCGGTAAGTCACCGTTACCTTTGGTAGGTAAATTGGTGTATTCCATCAGATATAAATCAACTTCTCTAGCTGCTTCACGACCTTCAGAAATAGCCCAAACGATTAAGGATTGTCCTCTACGCATGTCGCCTGCAGTAAAAATATGAGGAACATTGGTTTGGTATTTTGTGGCTTTGAAATTGTTTCTCATGTCAATTTCAAGCCCTAATTGCTCAGCTAATGTTTTTTCTGGTCCTGTAAATCCTAAAGCCAATAAAGCCAAATTGCAGGGCCAAATTTTTTCAGAACCTTCTTTTTCGATGAGTTCCGGACGTTGACCCGCAACTATTTTCCAAGCTACTTCGACAGTTTTCAGCGCGATTAGTTCTCCTTTTTCATTAGCAATAAATTCTTTGGTATTGATAAGCCAGTTTCTATTGCATCCTTCCTCGTGAGAGGAAGAAGTTTTTAATTGTAACGGCCAAAAAGGCCAAGGTGTTGAAGCGCTGCGGCCAACCGGTGGTTTTGGCATGATTTCAAAATTGGTAACCGATTTTGCGCCTTGTCTGTTTGAAGTTCCAACACAGTCTGATCCAGTATCTCCACCACCGATGACGATAACATCTTTTCCGGTAGCTTTAATTTGATTTGGAATTTCTTCTCCGTATACTACTTTGGTTTGTTGTGTCAGAAAGTCCATGGCTTGAACAACTCCTTTAGAATCGGCGCCTTTGGTGGGTAATCCTCTTTTTTCGGTCGCACCGCCACAAAGTAGTACAGAATCGAAACTATTCAGCTCTTCAATAGCGTAGTTTACACCAACGTTTATGTTGGTTTTAAATACAATACCTTCTGCTTCTAGAATAGCAACACGTCTGTCAATAATTCCTTTTTCTAATTTAAAATTTGGAATTCCGTAACGTAATAATCCACCAATGGCGTTGTCTCTTTCAAAAACTGTAACTGTATGCCCTGCACGATTTAATTGCTGAGCAGCGGCGAGACCTGCAGGACCTGATCCTACTACAGCAACCTTTTTTCCTGTACGGACTACAGGTGGTTGTGGTTTAATCCAACCCTCAGCAAAACCTCTTTCTACAATATTTTTTTCAATATTTTCGATGGCAACCGGTTCTTTGATAATTCCGAGAACACATGATTTTTCACACGGAGCAGGGCATAGTCTTCCCGTAAATTCCGGAAAATTATTGGTTGATTGCAGTATTTCTAGCGCACTTTGCCATTCTTCTTGATGCACCATGTCGTTGAAATCTGGAATTAAATTCCCTAACGGACAGGAACTGTGGCAAAACGGAATACCGCAATCCATGCATCTTGAACCCTGTTCTTTGATTTTGTCCTTTGGTAAGCTTATTGTAAATTCATTATAATGGGTAACGCGTTCTTCTA
>JBOFUD010000484.1:0-6006 GCA_051652385.1 Flavobacterium sp. | reverse complement strand
GCATCATTCGCTTTGACTTTTTCGCCATCTACAATCGCTACAGTTCCCGAAATTTCTACGATGTTTCCAATACGAACCGCCCGGCAATAGCCCATTTTGTCTTCCCAAGGTGAGCCAGTCAAAATATTTTGTCTTTTCATAATTTATGGTGTAATCAACAGTTTTGTTGTAGTTCGTTACTTCAATACAAAACAAAACTAGTAGTATTGAACGCAATAAAAAAACTTATTTTTGAATGTAAAAGTTTTTTAAAAAAAAGTACTAAACCTTTGATGTCGAACTCCCCTTAATACGATGTTTTTTATTCTATTCTTTTTGACATCTAAAAAAGTTATTTATTTTAAATTCCCAAAGTGGGATTTTAGAGTTATAGGTACTACTAAATTAGTTTTCTGAAATGATGTTGAGATATTTAGGGTGACTCGACTGCAAGAAAAGAGTAGCAATTTATAAAACCTTTTTTTTGGATGGAAATTCTTTTAAAAAGTAAGATATTTGCAATCCTAATTGAAAATTCATTTTACAATGGCTTCAAAACCCAGTATACCCAAAGGAACGCGCGATTTTTCGCCAGCCGAAGTGGCCAAAAGACAGTATATCATTCAAACTATAAAAAGTAATTTTGAAAAATTTGGCTTTCAACCCATAGAAACACCATCGTTTGAAAATTCAGATACTTTGATGGGGAAATACGGAGAAGAAGGCGATCGTTTGATTTTTAAAATATTGAATTCGGGCGATTATTTGTCCAAAGCCAACGCCGCACATTTAGAAAATAAAGATAGTTTGAAATTGACTGCGAGTATTTCTGAGAAAGCCTTGCGTTATGATTTGACCGTTCCCTTTGCGCGCTATGTTGTACAACACCAAAGCGAAATTGAATTCCCGTTCAAGCGTTATCAAATCCAGCCTGTTTGGCGTGCCGATCGACCCCAAAAAGGGCGATTTAGAGAGTTTTTTCAGTGTGATGCCGATGTGGTAGGCTCACAATCGTTGTGGCAGGAAGTAGAATTGGTGCAGTTGTACGATACAGTTTTTACTGCCTTGGGTTTAGAAGGTGTCACCATCAAAATCAATAATCGTAAAATTTTATCAGGTATTGCTGAGGTAATTGGCGCGTCAGATAAGTTGATTGATTTTACTGTGGCACTAGATAAACTTGACAAAATTGGCGAAGACGGTGTAAAAAAAGAAATGATTGAAAAAGGTATTTCCGAAGAAGCAATTACCAAAGTACAACCGTTATTTAATTTGACAGGAACTATTTCTGAGAAAATCAATCAATTGTTGCAGCTACTTTCGGAGTCTAAAGAAGGGATGAAGGGCGTGCAAGAATTACGATTCATTTGCGAAAAGGTAACCCAACTTGGACTCGCAAGCGCACAGTTAGATTTGGATGTGACCTTGGCTAGAGGGCTGAATTATTATACCGGTGCTATTTTTGAAATTGCACCACCCAAAACCGTCGCCATGGGTTCTATTGGTGGCGGGGGAAGATATGATGACTTAACCGGTATTTTTGGTTTGAAAAACATGAGTGGTGTTGGGATTTCATTCGGATTAGACCGCATTTATTTGGTAATCGAAGAATTGGGATTGTTTCCGGATACCGTTGCGGCTACTTCAAAAGCGATTTTTGTAAATTATGGCGAAACCGAAGCTTTTGTAGCCTTGCAAACCATTCAAAAACTGAGAGCAGAGGGAATCAAAGTAGAGTTGTATCCTGATGCTGTCAAAATGGGTAAACAATTACAGTATGCTGACAAACGTGGTATTCTTTATGCCGTTATTCTTGGTACTCAAGAAATCGATACCAAAACCTTTGCTGTAAAAAATCTAAGTAGCGGAGAACAAGTGACTTTGGATTATGAAGGCTTAAAAAGTAAATTGTTAGAAGCGTGATTCACAAAAAAAGCTTCGTTGAAATAACGAAGCTTTTTTTATTATAAACAATGCTGAATTAATAATTAACTAAAAAACGAATGTAATTCTTTGAATATAAAGACAGATTTTTTAATAAATCATACGCAAAATTAAAGAAACTATTTCATGATTTTCTTAAAATTGTGATAAAATTTTATGAAGATCATAAATAATCAGTAAAAGTTCTGGTTTTCTTCGTTTTTATTGCTGTTACCTAGATATGACAATTTGGCATTTTTAGAGATTTGGCAATACTTTTGAGAATTAAGAGAAAGAATCAAAAAAAGATGTTTAAAAATTTTTTTAAAAATAAAAGCAATATGACTACTGAAAATACAGAGTTCGATCAAGAAATAGATGATGCAACGTTAGAGAATAATGCAAATGGAGAGCAACTTATCATTGAAGAATTAAGTGTTGAAGAACAATTAGCACAAGATTTAGCCAAAGAGAAAGATAAATTTTTGCGCTTGTTTGCGGAATTTGAAAATTACAAACGACGAACCACAAAAGAACGTATCGAGTTGTTTAAAACCGCCAATCAAGAAGTGTTATTGGCTTTATTGCCTGTTTTGGATGATTTTGACCGTGCGATGGTAGAAATCAACAAATCTGAAGATGAATTGTTGGCTAAAGGAGTGGAGCTCATTCACGAAAAACTAAAAGGAACTTTGGTAACCAAAGGATTGGAAGTAGTTGAAGTGAATGCTGGAGATGCTTTTAATGCTGATTTTGCTGAAGCTATTACTCAAATTCCTGCCGCATCAGATGATTTAAAAGGTAAAATCGTAGATGTATTAGAAAAAGGATACAAATTAGGCGATAAAATTATTCGTTTCCCTAAAGTGGTTATTGGACAATAAATCAGAATGTAATTTAGCGGATGTGTAGCTAAATGTAATAGTACCAAATACAATGAAAAAAGATTTTTACGAAATATTAGGGATATCTAAAAGTGCGACGGAGGCTGAAATCAAAAAAGCCTACCGAAAAAAAGCGTTAGAGTTTCATCCTGACAAAAACCCTGACAATCCTGCAGCCGAAGAGCAATTCAAATTGGCTGCCGAAGCCTATGAAGTTCTGAGTGATGCACAAAAGAAAGCTAAATATGACCAATACGGTCACCAAGCTTTTGAAGGTGCTGGCGGACATGGCGGTGGTCATGGTGGTATGAACATGGATGATATTTTTAGTCAATTCGGAGATATTTTCGGCGGTGGCTTTGGCGGTTTTGGCGGCGGTGGTGGTGGTCCACGACGTGCCAAAGGAAGCAACATGCGAATTAAAGTCAAATTGACTTTAGAGGAAATCGCCAACGGTGTTGAGAAAAAGGTAAAAGTAAAACGTAAGGTGCAAGCGCCGGGTGTTTCCTATAAAACCTGTTCTACTTGCAACGGTCAAGGCCAAGTGATGCGGGTAACCAACACTATTTTGGGACGTATGCAATCGGCTTCTACCTGTCCTTCTTGTGGTGGATCGGGTCAAATTTTGGATAAAAAACCAAACAATGCGGACGCGCAAGGAATGATCTTGGAAGACGAAACCGTTTCGATTAAAATTCCTGCGGGTGTTGTTGATGGGATGCAACTAAAGGTTTCTGGAAAAGGAAACGATGCGCCGGGAAATAGTATTCCAGGCGATTTGATTGTCGCCATCGAAGAGCTAGAACACGAATTCTTGAAACGTGAAGGAGAGAATTTACATTACGATTTGTATATCAGTTTTGCTGAAGCGGTTTTGGGTGTTTCTAAAGATATCGAAGCGGTAAATGGCAAAGTGCGTATCAAATTGGAAGAAGGTATTCAGTCCGGGAAAATATTGCGTTTAAAGGGGAAAGGGATTCCAAGTATTAATGGTTATGGTAGTGGCGATTTATTGGTGCACGTCAATGTTTGGACCCCTAAAACATTAAACAAAGAACAAAAACAATTCTTCGAAAATGCTTTAACCGATGATAATTTCATTCCTCATCCTGAAAAATCAGATAAGTCATTCTTTGAGAAAGTAAAAGATATGTTCTCTTAATCTTTTCTCTTATTCTATATTGATCCCCATGTTTTGTAGCATGGGGATTTTTTGTTGATGTTTATTTTTTGAAAATTGTAGTACCGCAAATTCGCAAATTTTAAAAGTATTGATGGTTGGGGTGATTTTTGAATTTGCGCTTACAATTTGAAATTCTATTTTTTAGAATGCAATCGAAAAAGTTAAAAGTGGTGTTTTAGCCCCGATTGTAGTGGAAATCCTTGTGCCCCGGGGTTCGGGGCATAAGATTATAACGGAAAGCGGGACGACTCGCGATTGAAATAGCGAATCGTTCTGCTTCAAAAAACAGGTAATGGCTTTATGTTGTTAGCTGCAGTTTGTCTTGTCATATTGCTGTAAAAAGCCGTATTTTCTGTAACATTTGGGCGTTGTTGACTACTAATTACCTATTTTTGCAAATCTAAAAATCAAGCAATGAGTAGTATTCTCGAAGTCAATAATGTGGTCAAGCAATATGGTGATTATGTTGCGCTTAATAGCGTTTCGCTTGCGGTACCCAGAGGCAGTATTTATGGTTTGTTGGGTCCCAATGGAGCCGGGAAAACCTCTTTAATTCGCATTATCAATCAAATTACGTTGCCCGATAGTGGTGAAGTACTTTTGGATGGCGAGAAATTGCAACCGCATCACATTCAGCATATCGGTTATCTGCCGGAAGAAAGAGGTTTGTATAAGTCGATGAAAGTTGGTGAACAATGTTTGTATTTGGCACAATTGAAAGGGCTTTCTAAAACAGAAGCTAAAAAACAATTGGATTATTGGTTTGATAAATTAGATATTAAAGGCTGGTGGAACAAAAAAATAGAGGAATTATCAAAAGGAATGGCGCAAAAAATTCAATTTGTGGTGTGCGTGTTGCACCAACCCAAATTGCTAATTTTTGACGAGCCTTTTTCGGGTTTTGATCCGGTGAATGCCAATATTATTAAGGATGAAATATTAGGATTAAAAGAAAAAGGGACTACTATAATTTTTTCGACGCACAGAATGGAGAGTGTGGAAGAATTGTGCGATCATATCGCTTTGATTCATAAATCGAATAAACTCATCGAAGGGAAATTGGAAGATGTAAAAAAACAGTATCGAACCAATAGTTTTGAGGTGGGAATTTTAACATCAAACGTAGAAGGGTTGATGGTTGATTTGACTCAAAAATTCACGGTGGCTCCTGCCAATTTCAAATCATTAAACCAAGAATTGAAACTAGAAATTCAGTTAGGAACGGGAACGCCAAATGAATTGTTACACGTATTGACCCAACAGGGACAAGTGACGCATTTTGTTGAAAAAATTCCGAGTGTGAACGATATATTTATTAAAACTGTAACTGAATAAATTCGCAAAAATGAGCAAATTATCCCTTATTATACAAAGAGAATTTATTGCCAAAGTCCGCAACAAATCGTTTATAGTGATGACTTTCTTGAGTCCATTATTATTTGTTGGAATCGCAGCTTTTGTTAGCTATTTGGCCACGATGAAAGCGGATACCAAACAGATTGTTATTCACGACGCATCGGGTTTGTTTGTGGCTGATTTTATGGCAAAAAACAAAAAAGACAGCGAGTATAAGTATATCGATTTGACTGTTTTAGACATGAAGTCCCTCAAAGATAGTATTGCTAATGAACGTTTTGACGGAGTGTTAGAAATTCCTAAAACCACATCGATTGCTGATTTAGAGAAGAAAATTGAATTTATTTCAAATGATAGTCCAAGCATTCTTTTTATTCAGGAAGTTCAAAATATTTTGGACAAAAAAATCACGGATCTCAATCTTCAAGATGCTCAATTAGATACTTTGGCCATTCAAAAAGCAAAGTCTAATGTGAGCATCCATTTGAGTAAAGCTTCGGGCGAGGAAAGTTTGAAAGGATTAAACGAAATCAAAATTGCCATTGGTGGCGCCTTTGGGTACCTCATTATGATGTTTATTGTGATTTATGGTAACATGGTCATGCGAAGCGTAATCGAAGAAAAAACCAATCGCATCATCGAAATTATTATCTCTTCGGTAAAACCCTTTCAGTTGATGAT
>JBOFUD010000483.1:0-1807 GCA_051652385.1 Flavobacterium sp. | reverse complement strand
GTACCGCATCAGGCTTAATCATTGTAAATGTTCTATTCGTAGTCATTGTTTGGTTTTTTTAAATTTGAAGCAAAAATATGCTTTTTTATTAATTCATTTTGTCAAAAAATCATTTTAATTCTAAATTTTATGTAGTATTAAATGGGTTTCGATTTTGTTTTCGTGTGTAGGAAAAAAAGGTATTTAAATCGTTATCAATGTAAAATCGGTAGATAATGGCTTTGTTTTTGCTAGTAATAATGGAATTAAATCCGTTCCTTTTTCCAAATAAAATTCAGAGAAGTTCGCTTGCCTTTCTTGTAAACTTTGATTAGGGAAAAGTTCGTTTTGTAGGGAGGTTATGCGACTTAAGCTGTCGGCTAATTTTCGTTTTTGGGCTTTTAGTAATCGTTTTTCGAGTTGGTCTAATCCCTTAATTTGTTTTGTTTCTTGCGCTTTTACTGCTCCTTCAAAAGAACGATCGGTTTTGAAAGTTAGTTCTTGTAGGGATTTAAATTGCTGTCTCAATTGCTGCTTTAAAGCACTCAGATCGATAGGAAATTCTGATAATTGGCGAGTTTTTTCATTGATTAAATTCGGTTGTTTTTGGAACAGATTGGCCCAATTTAAATGTAATGCCGATGCTTTTTTTAGTTGTTTTTCAGTGGTCAATACGACAGAGTTTCGAACGATCAGCATGGGGAAAGGTACTTTTACTGTATCGAAAAATGATTTTAATTCTAACCAATAGGCTATTTCTCCACCGCCGCCAATATAGGCTAAGTTGGGCAAAATGACCTCTTGATACAAAGGTCTCATGACTACATTTGGACTGAATTTTTCAGGATTATTTGCAACTTCTGCTCTCATTTGGGTTTCGGTAAAAACAAGTGCAGTATTATTTATTTTGTATGCGTCGTTTTCAAAAATAATGCGTTCTCTTAGTGTGTCTTCGATGTAAAAAAAATTGATTTCACGTGGATTGACTTGAACGGTGTAGGCCCCGAAATGTTCTAGGGTTTGGTTCACTTTTGAAAAAGCCGTTTGATGCAGTAATTCTTCTTCGATAAAAGGAATAAATTGTCTTTTTAAATCGGCATCATCGGCATCTAAAATCACTAGTCCATACGCTCCAAACAGTGCATTTGCCAAATATCTGGTCGCGTCTGCTAGATTGCTATTGTTCAAATAGGCTTCTTGAAATAATTTTTTCAGCGTTTCGGCATTGGTAGTATTTCCTAATTCTAATGCAAAAACGGCTAGGAAATCTGCTAATCCTTCTGTGGATAATCGCCCAACTGGCCCAGAACTTTCTCTGTTCCAACAGAATTTTTTTCCTTTAAATGTAAAGTAATTAATTTCTTCAAAATCGTGGTCTTCGGTAGCCATCCAATAAATGGGGACAAAATTTTGTTCAGGATATTTTTGCTGTAATTCCTTAGTCAGATTGATGGTCGAAATGATTTTGTATAGAAAATACAAGGGCCCACTGAATACATTGAGTTGATGCCCTGTTGTTATGGTGAAAGTGTTCGAATGGTTTAAAAGTTCAATATTGTTTAAAGTTGTCGCTGAGGCTTTAATTTTTGCATTTTGAGCCTTTAAAACAGCAACTAAAACAGCTCTTTTTTGGTTGTCGAAGGTTGCTTGTTTTTCTTCTATTTGAGGAGCAAAATTTTCAAGAGTTGGGAATCGATGGTACAAAGGTTGTACGTTTGTTTTTTGGTCTAAATAATCATTGATTAGTGAAGAGAAATACCCAGAATTTTGAAAGCTAATACAGTCGGATGGCATAGTTAGTTAGATTTAGGGCTAAATTACCAAAAAA
>JBOFUD010000482.1:0-13657 GCA_051652385.1 Flavobacterium sp. | reverse complement strand
ACTACCTTACTAATTTCTTTAGCCATTTTTTAAAAATTTAACACAACAACCATTGGAAGCGGCTGTAGTGGATATTATAGTGTAACGAAAATTATACTTTTTCAACTTGCATAAAACTTAACTCTAATGGTGTTTTTCTGCCGAAAATTTTAACCATCACCTCAAGTTTACGCTTTTCTTCATTGATTTTCTCAACAGTTCCGTTGAACCCGTTGAAAGGACCATCAATAACCTTTATAGTTTCTCCAACATTAAACGGAATGGATCGAGTGTCTGTATTCACAGTCAACTCATCTACTTTTCCTAACATTCGATTTACTTCTGCAATACGTAATGGAACAGGTTCCCCTCCTTTGGTTTCTCCTAAAAACCCAATTACACTTGTGATAGACTTTATAATATGAGGTATTTCACCAACCAAGTTAGCCTCTATCATTACATATCCAGGAAAATACACTTTATCTTTAGCAATTTTCTTTCCTTCTTTCACAGTAACTACTTTTTCGGTAGGAACCAATACTTGAGACACATAATCCTCCATCCCTAACCTAGCGATTTCAGTTTCGATATAAGCTTTTACTTTATTTTCTTGCCCGCTTACTGCACGAACGACATACCACTTTTTTAAATTATTTTCAGTCATCCCAAGAAATTTACGCTTTCAACCAGTTAAAAAATCCTTCTAATGCTTTTGCAAACATTTCATCTACTCCCCATGTCGCCAAAGCGAATAGTACTGAAAAAACAGCAACAACAATTGTTAGACGTTGAACCTCAGCCCATTCTGGCCAAGTAACATTTGACTTTAATTCTTCAAATGCCTCCGAAATATAAGTAACAACTTTTGCCATATTTATACTGTGTATTTATTTTGCACGGGCGGAGGGATTCGAACCCCCATCAACGGTTTTGGAGACCGCTATTCTACCCTTGAACTACGCCCGTAGTTAAGCCAGCACCAATAGAGTACTGGCTTAGTGTATTAATTATAGTTTAGAAAACTATAGGATTTCAGTTACCTGACCTGCACCAACAGTTCTACCACCTTCACGGATAGCAAAACGTAATCCAACGCTTAATGCAATTGCGCTTAATAACGTAACTTCAATAGTTAAGTTATCTCCAGGCATCACCATCTCTACACCTGCTGGTAAAGAAATAATTCCTGTTACGTCAGTTGTACGTACGTAAAATTGTGGACGGTAGTTATTGTGGAATGGAGTATGACGTCCACCTTCTTCTTTTTTCAAGATATACACCTCAGCTTTGAAGTGATCGTGAGGCTTAACAGAACCTGGCTTACAGATTACCATTCCTCTTTTGATGTCTTCTTTTTGAATACCTCTCAAAAGGATACCTACGTTATCTCCAGCTTCACCTCTATCAAGGATCTTACGGAACATCTCAACACCAGTGATAGTAGAAGTCAATTTCTCAGCTCCCATACCAATGATTTCAACTGGATCTCCAGTATTAGCAACACCAGTTTCGATACGACCTGTAGCTACAGTTCCACGACCAGTAATAGAGAATACATCTTCAACAGGCATTAAGAAAGGTTTTGCAACATCTCTTACTGGCTCTTCGATCCAAGCATCAACAGCTTCCATCAATTCAAGAATTTTAGGAACCCAAGCAGCATCATTATTCAATCCACCTAAAGCAGAACCTTGAATAACTGGACCGTTATCTCCGTCATATTCATAGAAAGATAATAAATCTCTAATTTCCATTTCAACTAACTCTAACAACTCCTCGTCATCAACCATATCCACTTTATTCATGAATACAACGATTCTTGGAATACCCACCTGACGTCCTAAAAGGATGTGCTCACGAGTTTGAGGCATTGGTCCATCAGTAGCCGCAACAACAAGAATAGCACCGTCCATTTGAGCAGCACCAGTTACCATGTTCTTAACGTAATCCGCGTGACCTGGACAGTCAACGTGAGCGTAGTGACGGTTAGCCGTTTCGTACTCTACGTGAGAAGTGTTAATTGTAATACCTCTTTCTTTCTCTTCTGGAGCATTATCAATTTGATCAAATGATTTTGCTTGACAGTAACCTGCGTCAGACAATACTTTCGTAATTGCAGCAGTTAATGTAGTTTTTCCGTGATCCACGTGCCCAATTGTACCAATGTTCAAATGGGGCTTGTTACGGTTAAAATTTTCCTTTGCCATTTTACTTAATTTTTAATCTTAGTTATATATTTATTTCAATTTCCTACTTACTTGAGCCAACTACGGGAATTGAACCCGTGACCTCTTCCTTACCAAGGAAGCACTCTACCTCTGAGCTAAGTCGGCAGAATCCTTAATTAAGAAGTTTAAAGCTTAAAAACTTTACATCAATAATCATTATTCTATAATTTGTGGGGAGAGCAGGATTCGAACCTGCGAAGTTCACACAGCAGATTTACAGTCTGCCCTCGTTGGCCGCTTGAGTATCTCCCCATAATCCAATAATTTAAAGAACTTGCTTCTTTGAGCCGGCGGAGGGACTCGAACCCACGACCTGCTGATTACAAATCAGCTGCTCTAGCCGACTGAGCTACGCTGGCATTAATCAATAAAAAAGTCCGCTATTTCTAACGGACTGCAAATGTATAGATTTTATCTCTTAATCAAAACATTTTTTAAAAAAATTTTAAATTAAATATGAGATCTTGTTTTTTCTTTCCTTTTGACAAGCAAACGTTCTAAAGATTCAGCAGACAAATCAACAGCCTCTTCAAAACTTTTACATTGTTTTTTTACCACAAAATCATCCCCAGGCACATTAATCTTCACCTCTACAATTTTATTTTCCTTTTCACTCGTCTTTTCCACCTTCAAGAAAACATCAGACGACACGACCTTATCATAGTATTTTTCTAATTTATCCATTCTCACTTGAATAAAATCCACTAGCTTTTTGTCTACAGTAAAGTTAACTGCATGAACGTTTACCTTCATAATCATAACATTTTTAGTTAAACATAAGTTTTGAATTATTTTCGACTTCTAGGATGCGCCTCTTTGTAAACTTTTTTCAACTCAGACAAACTACTATTAGTGTATATCTGGGTAGAGGCCAAACTAGAATGCCCCAACAATTCCTTGATTGAATTTAAATCAGCCCCATTATTTAACATATGAGTAGCAAAGGTATGCCTTACAATATGGGGACTCTTTTTTACCTTTTCAGATACCCCACTAAAGTACAAATTTATTGTTCTGTAGACAAAAGATTGACTTAATTTTAACCCTTTTGAGGATATAAAAAAATAATCACTCTCCAATATCACCTCTATTCGCTCTCTTTCAGTAACATACATTTTTACCAACAAAACCAAAGAACCCAACAAGGGAACTACGCGCTCCTTGTCCCTTTTACCTAAAACCTTAACAAATCCCTCTTTAAAATTCACATTAACAAACCTCAGATCAATCAGTTCACTTTTACGCATTCCGGTAGCATACAACATCTCTACTATTAATTTATTCCTAACCGATTCAAAACCAGACAACAACTCCTCCTCACCACTCCTCATTTCCTTTTCAGAAAAAGGGATTTGAATATTTTTGGGCGTTTTTAATGCACGATGCTTCAAAAGAGGAGAGACCTCGATTCGCTTTACCTTCAGAAGAAATTTGTAAAACGCCTTTAGAGAAGCAACCTTTCGATTTACGGTTACATTGGCCAAATTAGAATCTACTAGAAAAATCACCCAGCTCCGAATGTGACCATACCCCACTTTTTCCAGTTGAATACCCCCGAGAGCATCTTTTAAAAACCTCTCAAAATCATTCAAATCATCACAATACGCTTTTTGCGTATGAAGAGAATACTTTTTCTCCAAAGCCAAATAATCCTGAAATGCTTTTTTGTCTGTAATCATACTGCATAAAAAAACCGTTAGCATCAAAGTTATTAACTTTAACGACTAACGGCTACTAAATTTAAAAAAAGGTATTAGATATTCTCTAAACCGTCCTTCATATTTTGAATGTAAGCTGCTTTTTGAAATTTCATTCTATTGACAACTGATGGCTTAATAAAAGCGGTACGCGCTCTTAATTGACGAACAGTTCCAGTTTTATCAAATTTTCTTTTGTAGCGCTTTAATGCTCTATCGATATTTTCTCCGTCTTTAATTGGTATAATTAACATAATTTTATCACCCCCTTTCGTTAAGTGTGCAAAAGTAATTTTTTTTTATGAATTACAAGTTATAAAAAGTAAAAAAAGCAAAAAAAACATTCTTGCTTTGTTCGATTACCACTTTTCCTACTCTTTCAATAAATTCCTTGAAATAACAACTTTTTGAATTTCGGTGGTTCCCTCCCCAATGGTACACAATTTTGCATCTCGGTAAAATTTCTCGACCGGATAATCCTTCGTATACCCATAACCCCCATGGATTTGGATCGCTTCATTAGCAACTTTTACACACATTTCAGAGGCATACATTTTTGCCATTGCACCAAGCGTAGTCACCGGCCTGTGTTGTTCCTTTAAAAAAGCTGCCTTATGCAACAACAACTCCGCAGCTTCAATTTCAGTGGCCATATCTGCAAGTTTAAACGAAATGCCTTGAAATTCTGAAATAGGTTTTCCGAATTGCACTCGCTCCTTAGAGTATTTCAATGAGGCTTCGTAGGCACCTTTGGCAATCCCCAATGACAAGGCACCAATAGATATTCTGCCGCCATCCAATATTTTCATTGCCTGCACAAAGCCCTGTCCCACTTCACCTAGCCGGTTTTCATCAGGAACATAACAAGAATTAAAAATCAACTCAGCAGTTTCACTGGCTCGCATGCCCAATTTATTTTCTTTTTTTCCAGACGCAAAACCATTCATTCCTTTTTCAAGCACAAAAGCAGTCATTCCTTTTGAATCACCTTTTTCACCTGTCCTTGCAATGACCACAGCAACATCTCCAGAAATTGCGTGTGTAATAAAATTTTTGGAACCATTAAGTAACCAACCCTCTCCATCACGAATAGCCGTTGTGTTCATCCCTCCGGCATCAGAACCCGTATTGTGCTCTGTCAAACCCCAGGCACCTATATGAATACCAGACGCTAATTTTGGCACCCACTTGCGCTTTTGCACCTCATTTCCGAAGGTAAATATGTGATTCATACACAAGGAGTTATGGGCCGCCACAGATAACCCAATGGAGGGATCTACTTTAGAAATCTCTTCAACTATCGTAATGTACTCATGATATCCCAAGCCCGAACCTCCATATTCTTGCGGAATTAAAACCCCCATAAAACCCATTTTTCCAAGTTCCTTAAATAATGCGCTAGGAAAGATTTGAGCCTCATCCCACTCCATGATATATGGCCTGATATGCTGCTCTGCAAAATCCTTTATAGATTGCGAAATTAACTTTTGGGTTTCGTTTACATCAAAGTTCATAAAACATAGTTTTGTTTAGAACTTCAAATATAATGCAATTATTTTTGCTTTATCCACAGGAAATCCTTTAATATCTATCAAATCATCAATATTTCTTATATCACCATTCATGCTTCGATAAATTAAGATTTGTTTAGCCAAAGCATATTTGAAGTAAAAAAACTGCATTAACTCTTTTTGTGACGCATTATTTATATCAACCAATCGTAAAGACGGGACTTTACTCAAAACAAAATTATTTTGAATTTCCCTTATCACCTCCGGTTTTAACCCCCAAATATCATCGAGCTGCTCCAAAGAGACAAAACCACCTAAATTATCTCTGTGAATCAAAATTCTATTTGCAATAACGGCACCCACTCCATAAATTTTAATGAAGTCTTCAGCAGTAGCAAGATTAATCTCTTTTTTTACTAAAGTAGGTTTTGATTTAGTGAAAGCTACAAAACCATTACCCTTACTTCTGCGTCTAACCCAGTCAGGGAATTTAAATAGTGGCGCTAAAGCATGCAGTAGCGAATCTGACACACCCGTTACGCGCTGGAAGTCAGCGGCAGAATTTACAAATTTGTTAGCAGCACGAAAAGTGTGGAGTTTATCAATTTCTTTAACCGACAAACCTAACTTATACCCCTTAAAATCGCTGATAAAATTGGGATTGAACGGGAAAATTTTCTGAGAAGTTTCTTGCCGAACATTGAACACTTCTATCGTGTCCTGTAAAGAAAGCCATTGCGTTTTTGTTAAATCGTAGGGAGATTTTGGCGCAAAATCGACAAACCAATACAAAAATTGTAACAAAACTATAACAAAAACTAAAGCGAAAATTCCTTTTCTTTGCCCGCTTGAAAACGAATTTGGCGGTAAATTATTTTTAACCATATTTAATAGCACAATTATTTTGTTTAAAAATAAAAAAAAGGAATGTAATTGCAAACTATTCCTGAGACATACCGCACTTCAAACCAAATTATTATCATAATATTACAAGATAAATTAAAATAAAAACACGATAACTGAGATATTTTTTTTATTATTTATAAAAAACAATACATTTGAAACTTAATAACTAAAACAAGAAGTAACCATGTCAATTTGGAGAGTAAAACCAATATCTGCCTTTGAAGCAGATATGAAAAAAAGTAATTTAAAAAGAGTTTTAGGAAAATGGAGCTTGACCGCTATTGGTGTTGGCGCCATAATTGGCGGAGGAATTTTTGTACTTACTGGTACGGGAGCATATTATCATGCAGGGCCAGCTTTGGCCATTTCATTTGTAATTGCTGGTATCGCATGTGTTTTTGCAGCTTTATGTTATTCAGAATTTGCTTCAATTTTGCCGGTTGAAGGTTCGGCTTACGCTTATGCATATGGAACCGTAGGTGAGATTTTTGCCTGGGTCATTGGCTGGGGCTTAATATTGGAATACGCCATGGGATCGATGACTGTCGCAGTTTCATGGTCGGGATATTTTAACAAACTTCTCAAAATGTTCCATATAGAGCTCCCTGACTATTTAACAACCGACCCAGCAAGTTATACAGGCGATGGCTTCTCGATGAATCTACCTGCCTTTTTGATTGTAATTTTGGTGATTTCAATATTAATCAGAGGAACCAAAAGTGCCGCCAAAGCCAACAATATGATTGTGTTAATGAAAGTAGCAGCGGTGTTATTTGTCATTATTGCAGGGGCCTTTTTTATAAATACCGACAACTGGTCGCCTTTTATACCGGACGCTACACAAATCATCGATAAAGATTCGACCCATCACGCTTACGGATTTCAAGGAATTGTGTCTGGAGCTGCAGCTATATTTTTTGCCTACATTGGTTTCGACGCAGTATCTACTCAAGCAGGAGAGGCAATAAATCCAAAAAAAGATGTACCGTTCGCAATTATAGCTTCCTTATCCATTTGTACGATACTCTATATTTTGGTTTCTTTGGTATTGACTGGAATGATGAATTATCAAGATTTTAACCCACTTGGAAAATACCCTGACGCCATCAAAGCGCCTGTGGCTTACGCTTTCGATATAGCAGGTCAAGGCTGGGCTGGATTTATTATTACACTAGCCGCTACCATAGGATTAGTATCGGTGTTGATGGTAATGATCATGGGACAATCAAGAATTTTCTTAGGAATGTCCAAAGACGGATTAATTCCGCAAGTATTCTCTAAAGTAAATCCTCTTTCTGGCACTCCAAAAACCAATTTAATGATTTTAGGTGGAATTATAGCTATAGTAGCCGCCTTTACACCCATAAATGAATTAGCCGATATGACAAGTTTCGGTACCTTATTTGCGTTTACCATGGTCTGTATAGCGGTTTGGATTTTAAGGGTAAAGCAACCTCATTTAACCAGAACTTTCAAAGTACCTGCACTACCGATTATTGCAGTTTGCGGCATATTAATCAACACTTATTTGATGTTTAACCTAAGTGCCAAAGCGCAAATTTTTTCTGGCGCTTGGCTTATCCTTGGTATTTTAGTATATTTTGGGTACAGTAAAACAAGGTCTAAACTTAATAACGAACATAAAGAAGAATAGTTAACAAAGAATAAAGCATAAAAAAAGCTCCTAATTGGAGCTTTTTTTATGCTTTTACAAATCAAATACCGAGGATCTTTTGGCTCGAATAAGGTCTTTTAAACGAATCCAAAAAGCGAAGGTTAAATAAACCGCGAATCCTAAACCTGCAGTTACAAAGGAGGAATAAATGAAAAAAAATCTAACATTACTGACGCGCATTCCTAACCTATCGGCTACACGAGAACATACATGAAAGCCGTACTTTTCAAAAAAATATTTAAGTTGTATAATGGAGGCCATTGCGTTTTGTTTGGATTTTCTTTCTCGGACAAAAATAATCCATTCCAAGATACTTTTAAAGGTTTGCTTCAAAAATGAATCCAAAAAAAGCACATTGTTTGCTGCTAGCCCCGATGGCAGTGGCATCCTTTGCCTTTTTCTTTAAAAAGGCAAAGATATAACGGACAGCGGGACTTTGACCACAAGAATGCCTTTGCAATCCTGCTTCTACTGACTTATACTTTTAATAAATCGGCACCAATGGCGCATTGAAAGCATTTGCTTTTTTGACAATATTCGGTTTTGAGTTGAAGCAGCGACTGAGATTCGAAGGCATTGGAAACAGTTACACCATGGGTTTTGAACTTGTCAAGAATTGAATTATTTTCGGGTGAAAGGGTAAGCATAAGTGCTATTAAATCCTCTGAGATCTCTTTGCCTTGATGTTTCGCAAAGGCAAACTGCACGGGAATAATGGTATTAATGAGCAGCAAATCGAGGAAGGATTTGCTTAATTTTTTGGATTTTTTCGGACTCTCTTTATCGAATTGATAGTGGGTTTCCCAGTATTGAGAAGGGGAAATCGAAAAGCGGTTGTAGAGCGAGCCCAATGAAAATTCGTTGGTGATGTTTGCGAACAAATTGGTTTGCGCATGATACAAACTGGCCAATTGCGACAAACGGATGGTGGGAAAATTGTCTGGACGGTGTTTAAAAAATTGTAGCGGCGCGAGATACGGCTTTTGAATGGCGTGTTTTTGCAACAAATAATAGAATCGAAATTGCAGGTCCTTGTAGTAAACCTCTTCTTTATCGTGGTCTAATAAACCGCCCATTCCTAAAAAAAGTGCTTCTAAGTTATGCACATCAGTGGATTCTTTACGAATGACACCAAAGGGAATGGATTGTGCGATTTTGAGAAAGGAAGCCCCATTGGTGTTGAGTCCGAAGTTTTTGGCTAAATTTAGAAACAAAACGGCCTCCCAATCGTTTTGCGTTTCGGTTAAACTGTCGAAAATAAATTGAGATTTGCGCTCTAGGCGCTCAAAAAAAAGGCGCTCTAGCCAATTGGACAACACAAAAGAATTAATAGTACTAATTTGGTTTTGACAATTTATCCACGTTTTGGGCGCAAGCAGTGCGTGGTAACTTTGAAGCAAATCGGCCGAAAGGTAATCTTGGAGCAACAAAACAGGTATTTCGGTATTGTCTGGACCAAAAACAGCCGTATCATACTCCCAAACCACATGCAAAATCACATTGTTATAAGCAGGATCACGTTCATGATTGTGCACATACCAATCGGAGGATTTGACATGAATCTCAATATTTCCAGCCCATTTTTGACCGTCGATTTCTAGTTGTGCATTAAAAAAATCGGGGCCAGCTAATTCATGATACATCCCAGGATGCAGTACCGTAACCTTATTTTTCTGTACGGTTTTTAAATCAAGCGTATTTACTTTTTGATGGTTCCAAACGTAGTGTAAAAATTCTTCTTTCATAGCAGCAAACCATTAATGATTTGATTACTAAAATATTAAAAAAATCGCAATGAAAGAAATTTATTTCAATAGATATAATTTGGCACACGCTCTAGCATCTGAAAGCGCTTCGTGATGGTTTAGCGGAATATTCATTTCTCGGCAACAATCACTGAGTTTTGTGGGTTTTAATCCTTTGGCTTTGTAAATTTTTACGGTGCATTCCCATCGAGAAGCGATGTTTAAATCCTCATAGTTCAGACCATGAAGCGCCATGGACTTGACCAAGACATTCCGATCAAAACTTTCATTATGCGCCACAACCAATCGGTTTTGGAGTCTTTTTCGTATTTCAGGAAAAACTTGTGCAAAGTTTTTGGCATGGATCGTATCTCTGGGATAAATTCCGTGGACTTGAATAGTGTAGGGATTGTAACTGTTGTTCGGTGGTTTGATTAGCGAAACAAATTCATCGACAATCACACCATTTTCAACAACAACAATCCCGACAGAACAAGGGTGAAAGGCTGTAGCAGTTTCGAAATCTATTGCGGCAAAGGATAGCATCATGAATTTATTTTATAGACCCAATTATATCATATTTGGTGATAATATGATGGTTACCATTGCCCAAATTAATCAGTACTGCAGCATTTTCGCGAGTAAACAATTTGGAAACTTCTTCAATTGGTGTTCCCATGGGCACAATTGGAAATGGAGCTCCCATAATTTCCCGCAAAGGACGTTCGGCTGAATTTTTATCACTTACATAACTTTGAAATAACAAAGATTCGTCCACCGAGCCAACAAATCCCATAACATCGACAACAGGAATTTGTGATATTTTATACTTTCGCATTCTCTCGATAGCGTGCGAAACCAATTCTTCCGTTCTTGCAATTACTAAAGGTTTGTCTATATGATCCTTGATCACGTCTTCAGCCTTGGTGATTTCATGTTCAAGAAAACCTCTTTCGCGCATCCAATCGTCGTTGAACATTTTACCGACATAACGACTACCAGAGTCATGAAACAAGACCACCACAACATCTTCTGGCTTGAAATGCTCTTTGAGTTGTAACAATCCTTTTATGGCAGCACCAGCAGAATTACCAACAAAAATTCCTTCTTCAAGAGCAATTTTGCGGGTATATACCGCGGCATCTTTATCGGTAACTTTTGTAAAACCATCAATTAATGAAAAATCAACATTTTTGGGCAAAATATCTTCCCCAATTCCTTCAGTGATGTAGGAGTAAATTTCATTCTCATCAAAAATACCAGTTTCATGGTATTTTTTAAACACCGAACCATACGTATCGATTCCCCAAATTTTGATGTTTGGATTTTTTTCTTTTAAATATTTCGCCACTCCCGAAATGGTACCACCTGTCCCAACTCCTACGACAAAATGGGTTATTTTGCCTTCGGTTTGAGCCCAAATTTCAGGACCTGTTTGTTCATAATGTGCAATCGCATTCGAGGGATTATCGTATTGGTTGACATACCAAGAATTGGGTGTTTCTTCGGCCAATCTTTTGGAAACCGAATAATAGGAACGAGGGTCTGTAGGTTCTACATCGGTGGGGCACACGACGACTTTGGCACCAACCGCACGCAGTATATCCATCTTTTCTTTGGATTGCTTATCCGAAATGACACAGATTAGCTTATACCCTTTTACAATTGCTACTAATGCCAATCCCATGCCGGTATTTCCAGATGTCCCCTCGATGATGGTGCCGCCGGGTTGCAAACGACCGTCAGCCTCGGCATCCTGAATCATTTTGACTGCCATACGATCTTTGACGGAATTTCCGGGGTTAAAAGTTTCAACTTTGGCTAAAACCAGAGCATCAACTCCTGCTACAACTTTATTTAATTTCACCAACGGGGTATTGCCAATAGTTCCTAAAATAGTATCTGAATAATTCATATTAAAAATTTAATTAAAGAAATTCCAAATTAACCCTAATCGAAGCGTCACATCTCTAAAAGGAGTATTGGGAGCCGACAAGTAATTATTTGAAGAAAAAATAGAATTGAAATGTTCTGCTTTGAGGTAAATTCGAGTGCGTTGAATTTTGGCATTTATAAAGAAATCCAAAACAGGATAATTACCTATTTTCTTTTCCGATTGCACAAAAAACTCACCCACCACCGCATTGTAATCATTTGCATAAAAGGAAGTAAAATAATTCAGTACAATGCCGGTTTGCAAAAATAAGGCGTTGTTTTTAAAAAAAGAATCTGAAAAATAAATTGCATTTCTAAAGGTAAAATCAGGAACATTAAGAATTGGGTTACTTTGATTTACTTTTTGATATAAAAATGTATTATCCAGAGCAAATTTACCAAACTTAAATTCTCTACTTGCCTTAATCGCAAAAAGGTTAATTACTTTATCGTACTGACTGGGCGCAATTATTTGTTGTCTACTACTTTTTTGACTGTCAGTAGCGATGTCCTCAAAGTATAAATAATCTTTCAAGATGGTATATTGAGCCGAAAGATTTACCCATTTCGTATCCGCTTTCACAGAAAACGAGGTGCTTTTTTCATTTTTAAAATCATTTGACCAATTGTAGTTTACAAAACTGGATTGGTACAAATTGAAGGTATTGTTGGCAATTTTATTCCTGTTTTGAAATTCAAAGGAGAATTGATTTTCATCATCCAAATCAAAGGTCAATTGTGCTTTCAAATTAGACAGCG
Organism: Flavobacterium sp.; assembly: GCA_051652385.1. Lineage (GTDB taxonomy): Bacteria > Bacteroidota > Bacteroidia > Flavobacteriales > Flavobacteriaceae > Flavobacterium. The sequence continues at coordinate 1,222 of JBOFUD010000482.1, read as the reverse complement.
ACTGATTGGTTATGGATCGCGAATACAAAAAATCGCCTTTCCATTTCCCTTTGTTATAAAGGTATTGCCCTCCAAAACTATTAATATTCTGACTTAATGAACTTGGAATAACCCCGGAATTTAAAATAAGTATTTGATTGTAATAAAAATTACTTCTAAAATCATCTACAAAGAAGTTGAACTTTCCTAAAATCGCATTATCGTACGCTATACCTACTCGATTGTACATTTTATTATAGTGCGCTTGATCGTTTATACCACTTGCTACATAAGAATCTCCAAATCGTAAAACAGAGGTATTCCCTACCGAAGACGCAACAGTAGCTTGATTGTATTCAAAAAATTTATTCTCGTAATTAAATTGATGGTTGACCCATAAATTATGATCGCCTTGCTTTGCATTGATACGAAACTCATGGTCTAAAAACAATCTTCTACCTTTTAAGAAAGACTTCGCATCCGTAAGAAAAACTTCCAAACGGGCTCTATTATCATAATTTTGATCTTCTCCTTCAAAATCAGAAAGTGTAGTGATACCGCTATTTTCTCCATTGAGAATGTCTTGATATGTAAAATGAAAGTTAGCAAAGTATCGTTTATTTTTGGTGTGGTAACTAGTGGTAAATCTAAAATTTCCGGCGCTAGACAATTGGTTAACATAGTCACCCAAGGACCGTAAACCACGATAGGCTATTGAAAAGTTAAGATTCTCGGAAATATTAACAGCAAAATAGGAGTCTACAGATTGTCCCTGTTGAATGGTTGATTTGTAATATAACTCTGTAAATGGCGTAGCGACAGACGCATATCTTATTTGGTTGGCCTCCATAAAATTGAAATGTTTGGCTTTAAAACCCATTTCCGGAAAAATATCATTTTTAACAACTCCGTATTGAAGCGTATTATAGGCTTGTCCATCATTAGGAAAGGCCAAAAGACCAAAAGTATCGCGACGAAGATAGTTATGCGCGTACTCTTTTTGAATAGTTAATGACGTATCGATATAAGTGGTGTCCCGCTCAAGCCCAATAATGCGATACAAGTCGATAGTAGCCACCTTATTTTTGATGGTATCAATGGGTTTAGTACTCTCGTTTTGAGTAGTAGTTCTTCCTGGTTTTTGGGAGAATAAAAGAAAAGGAAATAAGATAATTAAAACTAAGAGTGTGTTTTTCATCTATTATTATCTGTGTGGGAATAAATTTTAGACAAAGGTAGATTA
>JBOFUD010000481.1:0-4382 GCA_051652385.1 Flavobacterium sp. | reverse complement strand
AATTAACCTATTCATCTTTAAATGATGGTTCCGTTGGTAATAATACAGCAACAATTATTAATAAATTTAATTTTCCAATAACAGGAGCAAGAGTTCGCTTTGTTGTGCCTAAAGGAACCCCGTATTACCTTAGAAATGCAACAATAAAACAGGAATTTGACGGCACAAATTATCACATAGTTGATGCAACACTAAATCTGGAACAAAGCAGCACAACGGTGGTTAGCATACATGCAGGAATTCAAGAGGACTTATGTCCACTTGACCCAAACAAAATGGATCCAGGTATTTGTGGTTGCGGAGTACCAGAAGGAAGTTGTCCAATTCCGGTAGCTGAAATTAGCTTAAAACCTGCTAATTCACGTATTAATGTAAATACCACTCGCCAACTAGTGGCCACTATATCTCCACTATCTGCCACAAATAAAGCGGTTTTATGGGAAAGCAGTACTCCATCGGTTGCAGCAATCAATGCTTTTGGAAAAGTAACAGCTCTTGCTGAAGGCACAACGACTATTACGGCTACCACTGTCGATGGTGCAAAAACAAGCTCTGCTGCCATCACTGTATTACCTAATAACCCCATTTATCAAGCAGAAGATGCCGAATTTGTGGGGGCTGCAGTTAGTACAGAACAATCAGGCTTCCGCGGAGCAGGTTACATAGATTATGTCAATAGCTCTAACGATTTTATCAAATGGACAGTTTTTGTTGAAGAAGCGGGTACTTATGCATTATCGTTTCGTTATGGCTTAGCTTCTGGGAATAGACCCTTAAAACTAACCGTAAACGAAGAAGTTCGAATTGCATCAACAGTATTTCCTGCTACAGGCACCTGGACCAATTGGAGTACATTCTTAACCAATCAAGTGTTAGAACAAGGTATCAACACGATTACTTTAACTGCGACGGGAGCTAGTGGGGGAAATATTGACGAACTTTCACTAAAAAACACGGCTTTAGGACTGAACGATTTAAAATTGAATCAAGGAGGAAGAAAAGTTAAAATTGCACCCAATCCAATATCGAAAGGGGTATTAACTGTGAGCACTGACGGTTTTGAAGATGACACTAATATCCGTGTGAAAATTTCAAATACTAATGGACAAACCATTTATCAAAATGCAATAACCGATACCTGCCACACGGATATCAATTTAAGCGGAAAACTAAGCAACGCTGTATATTTTGTTACCGTGGAGTCCGATCAAAGAAAGATTACCAATAAACTAATTGTAAAACAATAAAGAACAAGACTGAATTTTGGCAGAGCATATACATTTTCTGTTGCCTAAATACAGCATAATTTAAAATAAAAATGAATACTGCAATAATTGATGACAAGCGAATTGTAATGACGTTAGATGCGGGAGGCACAAATTTTGTGTTCTCAGCAATACAAGGAAACAAACAAATCATTGAGCCAATAAGGCTTTACCCTAATTCAGACAATTTAGAAAAGTGTCTGGAAACTATCATTTCAGGTTTTGAAATTGTAAAAAAAGAATTGCCATATAAACCGCTAGCCATAAGTTTTGCATTTCCTGGCCCAGCGGATTATCCAAAAGGAATTATTGGCGATTTACCCAACCTGCCTGCATTTCGCGGCGGAGTAGCACTAGGACCAATGCTGGAAAATCATTTCGACATTCCTGTTTACATCAATAATGATGGAAATCTGTATGCGTATGGCGAAGCACTTTTTGGATTTATTCCTGAAATAAATAAAAAATTAGAAGAAGTAAGCAGTCCAAAAAGGTTTAACAACATCATAGGAATTACGCTCGGAACCGGTTTTGGAGTGGGACTTGTGAGTCATCAACAATTAATCACCGGAGACAATTCAAATGGTGGCGAGGGTTGGTTGTTAAGAGATTTTATTACTCCAGATTGTCACGTCGAAGAACATCTAAGCCGTGAAGGCATAAGAAGAACTTACTCCCTAAAATCTAACCTACCAATAGAGGAGATTGGAATGCCGCACCAAATATATGAAATAGCCAAAGGACATGAACAAGGTAACCAGCACGCAGCACTGGCTACTTTCAAAGATTTTGGCGCTGTTTTGGGCGAAGCAATAGCAAATTTAGTAACGCTTTTTGATGGCATAGTCGTTTTAGGAGGTGGAGTTGCGGATGCGTACGACCTTTTTGCCCCAGCAATGTTTGAGCAACTAGAATCAAAATTCAAATTAAATAGTGGTGACTCCCTGAGTCGTCTCGTGCCTCGAATTTTTAATTTGGAAGATCCTATAGGTATTCGGAGACTACTCGATGGTAATCAAGTAGATTTAGCCATTCCGGGAACAAATAAAACGATTAGTTACGATCCATTTTTAAGAACCGGAATTAGCGTTACTAAAAACGACACCTGCAAAATTATTTCTCTGGGAGCCTATGCATTTGCGCTAAACAAATTAGATGCAAATGAAATTGTAAAAGACAGCACTAGTAGAGCAATGGGTGTGAGCATTTAGTACCTAAAATAGAGGTTTAATAAAAAAAAACGCTGTTTTAAAAATTTAATGCTATCTAAATAAATGACTATCAAATAGATCAACAATTGGCGATTATCTGAGCATTGAACGATCAAAAAAAAGGTTTTACCTTAACAAATTATAAAAAAATACCCTAAAAATAACTATCAAAAACAAAAAATAGTTATCCTACTAAAATGAAAAATATTATGGAAAGAAACGCATTTTGTAATGCTATTTTATTATTTGTATTACTATTTACAACACCAATTTTATTTGCCCAAAATTTTAATTTCAAAACTGATTTTTCAAACGCAACTATTCCGCTCAAAACTGTGGAACGTGGTCAATGTACAATAGAAGATGGCGTTTTAAAATCGAAAGATGCTTATGCTAAATTTGGAAATCCAGAATGGAAAAATTACGTAATCAAATTTAAAGCAAGAGCACCTCAAAGCGCAGAGCAAGTACAAATATGGGCTGGATTTAGAGCCTTTAACCGAAACGACAGATATGTTTTAGGTGTACGAGGTGGATTGCAAAACACGCTGTATTTGAGCCGAATGGGCTATATGGGAACCGATGAATTTTTAGGATTACGAAACTTAAATTTCGAACCTAAACCTGGAACTTGGTATGACATCAAGATAGAAGTTGTGGGTAAGCGCATTCGAATATTCTTAAATAATGAAACGCTCCCTTACCTTGATATTGTTGATAAAAACTCAAATCTGGCACCAAGTGGCGAAGTGACCATGGGCGGTAGCTGGATCGAAACTGAATTTGATGATTTGTCCATCACGGCATTAGATGAAAATTACCTAAAAAACCAAGCTGTTGTCGAATTCACAAAAAAAATTGAACCTAACGACAAAGAAAACAGAAGAATTGCCGATAGAGCCAACTATAAACCCATCGTGATTGGCGCTATAAAAGGAAGTCGCTCGGAAATATCATTGGATGGCAACTGGTTATTTATGCCCGAAAATGAACTTGCAGATGCAAAAAATGGTTCAAGTGAAAACTTGCAAGACAACAATTGGCACACGATGTCAGTTCCTAACTTTTGGAATCCATCACGCGTATGGTTGCACGGCGAATCCTTTGAGGGGTTTCCAAAAGGGGTTTCGGATGTGTATTTTCAAAAAGAAACCGATCGATGCACCAATTACACTTTTGACTACACCAAAACCAAAGTGGCTTGGTACCGCCAATATGTGGAGCTTCCTGCTGATATCAAATCAAAACACATTACCTTAAATTTTGATGCGGTTTCAAAAATTGCTGAAGTATATATCAACGGACAATTGGCTGGCTCACACGTGGGTATGTTTGGAGACTTCTCTGTGGATGCAACCCCAATGTTACGGCCTGGAAAAAACCTTATTGCGGTTCGAGTAGTACGTGATTTTATCAAAAACATAGAAGATGGCGACAAAATTGTAGATGTAGCGGTAACGGTACCTGTAACCAATAATATGCTGAAAGATATTGCTCACGGATTTTTCAAAGATGATCCGGCTGGTATTTGGCAACCCGTTAAAATGGTGATCACTGATAATTTGAAAATAGAAGATGTATATATCAAACCAACTTTAACAGGAGGTACTTTTGAAGTTACGCTGAAAAATTATGCTTCAAAATCTGTTAGTTATGATTTGACAACCGAAATTTTTGACAAAGAGACTTCTAGTCAATTTCACTCTGAAACCTCATTGAAAAAAGGGGAATTAAAGGCGGGTGAAGAGCGTAAAATCACTTTCACAATTTCGAACTTAAAACCAAGACTGTGGACACCAAACCATCCTAATCTGTATAACTTTAAGTTCAAATTAGTTTCAGGTACAACAGAAATCGACAGTAAATCAATCACTTCTGGATTCAGAACTTTCGAAGTCAAAAACGG
>JBOFUD010000480.1:0-2910 GCA_051652385.1 Flavobacterium sp. | reverse complement strand
ATAACACGATGATCATATTCACCAGCGACCACGGCGAAAACCTTGGCGCTCACGGTATGCGCGAAAAAAATGTGTTTTATGAAGAAGCCGCTCACGTTCCTACTCTAATTAGTTTCCCTGGTAAGATAGCACCCAATACGGTAGTTGAAGGCTATGTATCAAATGTCGATTTATTCGCCACAATCAATGATTATTTACAAATTCCTGAACAACCATCGGATGGTAAAAGTTTACGCGGTCTTATCGAAGGAACAGATGAAACGAATGGAAAATACGTCGTGACCGAATGGCATAGCGACCCAAGCAAATGGCCAAGTTATATGATTGTAAAAGGAGATTACAAACTATTAATTCCTTCAACTTCGACTTCTACGGTGATCAATGCACTGTATAATTTGAAGCAAGATCCTTATGAAATGAATAACCTGATGGGAAGCAATCCCGACATAAGCAAGTACACAGATAAAATCAACGAATTGCATACCGATTTATTGACTTGGATGAAGAAAAACAATTCTAAAAAATACGACGGCGTTAGAAACCGAAACCTGACAGGAACGCTTCTAACGCTTTCAACAGAAAAAAAAAAAGCTGAACTGAATGATTTCATTGTCTTTCCAAACCCTGCAAAGAATCAAATAACCGTAGATTCCAAAAATCTGCAAATAGACGGAATCGAGATTTATGATGTCAATGGACGCACTATTTACACCGATAAAGTGAGCTTTTCAGGAATGAGAAAAATTAATTTAAACCTAAAAGCAGGGATTTACTTAGTAAAACCAAAAAGTGAACATCAGTTTGCGGCACAAAAATTAATTATCGATTAAATACACAATAAAAACAAATTACAAATAAAAGTAAAATAAAATGGGCATCAATAAAACACTATTTTTTGCGCTACTTTTTAGCTTTATTAATTTGACAAATGCAGCTACTCCCGGGGCATCACTCATTTTATCTAACCCCGCTGTATCTATTAACTTGACGCATTACACCGTTATCGATCCAAATAACGAATCTTACACCATTCAAACCACAAAAGGAGGTTTAGATTGTCGACTGATTCCTGATAAAAAATATGCCTACTTTCGGGCAGATGATGCAACTATCGCTTCGACCGATAATAATTTAATCTTTACAATTACTTTCTTCGACGAAGGAACAGGTACATTTAGCTTTCAATACAATGCTAATGATGCAACCAATTACAAAGGAAGCACGATAACCAAAACAGGAACCAATACTTGGATAACCTTAACCCTTGCAGTAACCAATGCCTCCTTTAGAAACGCGCAAAACAACGCAAGTGATTTTCGAATTAGCGGAAGCGGTGGTACTTATATTCGAAAAATTACCATAACCAAAGGAGTTCTAAATCCAGAAACCGAGCCAATTCCCGTTGTAAGTGCGAGTTCCTATTCTGAATTTACAGGAAAAACAGTGGCAGGCTATCAAGCTTGGTTTAAAACAGGGACCTCGACCTCTGGTTGGTTTCATTGGAGTGGCGGTACTCCTCCTGCCAAAAACAAAACGCATTTCGAAGTCTATCCTGATGTTTCAGAATACCTTGATTCTGATTTAACACCAACTTCTTTGGCAAATTTAGGTACTATGCAAACCTCAAAATTATTCAATTCCGCTAATAAATCGGTTATTGACGTCCATTTTAAGTGGATGAAAGACTACGGAATCGATGGAGTTGCTGTACAGCGCTTTATTGGAAATATTGGCAATTCAATTGTCAAATCACCTTCAAATGTTGCCATTAAAATCAAAGAAAGTGCCGAAGCCAACAAACGTATATTTTATATCTGTTACGATACATCTTCAAGCGGAATGGAGGCTACCTGGGATGATACCATAAAGTTTGATTGGGTGTATAATGTAGAACAAAATGATCTAACCAAGTCTGATGCCTATGCCAAAGTAGGCAACAAACCGGTAGTGCAATTGTGGGGAACTGGAATGGCAGGTGGAAAAAATCCGGGAACAGCTGCCGAGACGATCGCTTTAATTCAGTTTCTTCAATCGCGCGGTTGTTATGTAATTGACGGAACACCAAGAGCTTGGCGCACCGGGACAAGAGACTCTAAGGGAACCGCGCAAACATCTACTTTTCCGGGTGATCAGGAGAATTTTGAACCCGTTTACCAGCGCTACGATATGATTTCTCCCTGGATGGTCGGAAGAATCAAAAACAATACCGATGCCGATGCGATGCTGACGAGCACTATGATTCCAGATAAAAATTACCTCGACGCTCGAAATATAGATTATATGCCTGTAATTTTTCCCGGATTTGCTTGGTCACAATGGAATGATGGTGATGTGAACGCAACACCAAGAAATGCCGGTGATTTTATGTGGAAACAAGCCCGAAACATCAAAAGTTTGGGAGTAAGTTCGATGTATTTTGCTATGTTCGACGAGTATGACGAAGAGACAGCCATTATGAAAAATGCCACCGATTGGAGCACGATTCCAACCGACCAATATTTTCTGACGTCAAGTGCCGATGGTATCTGGCTTTCTTCTGATTTTCAACTTCGCGTAGCGGGAGCTGCTGTTGAAATGCTAAAAGGCACTCGTGCGGTTACAACTGCCGTTCCAGTTCCGCATTCTTTGGGGCCTGTGTATTTTAGAAATAGCTTCGAAAAAAGAGCAACGGTCTATAATTATGTGAATGATATTGCAACAAAAAATGGCACTTTTAATCTTGATCCTTGTTTTTATAATCCAGCTTTAATTGAAAACACCAATACAATCAATCCGACAACTGTGATCCAACAAACTAATGTAAGAAGCGGATTATATTCAGTAAAAGTATCGGGTTCAGTCAGTGTGAGCACAAACGCTGTCTATCGCTATAAGACCTCCGAAGTTCAAATACCAATTACGACCAATATG
>JBOFUD010000479.1:0-2427 GCA_051652385.1 Flavobacterium sp. | reverse complement strand
CTCTGCTCATTTATCAAATCCAAATTTACAAAAATCAGTGGCAAATAAACCCTAGAACCTTGAAAATCAACTACACAACTGATTAATAAGCGATTACTTAACACTACAACGATTTCATTTTTACTCAAAGCATAGACTTTCATTCAAAAACTGCATCAGACTTCGATACCAACCGGAATTATTCAATAAAAGTAATTGCCGATGGGCTCTTTTTGGATTTTAACATGGGCGCACCATGCACAGCGATCTTGAATCACACTATACGAGAGGCGCTTCCAAAAAAAATAGATTCGAAGCCAAGCATCGCGGTTCAGATTGAACCAAAAACTCCCCTCTTACGCAACAATTGCCATATAGGCACTGCACTCTGTAGCGAAACTTTGGTTCTTGCAGCCCTTTGGGCGTCACAGCTGTCTCTGCGTAAGCGGGTTAAAAAGTACTTCCAAACAATTTTGACCAATGCAAAAATACCAAAGTCTAAATTCGCAGCAGCTCAAGCTTTATTTGTTTGGATTGCAATACATAAACCCAGCATCCCACTTACGTTTTTAACTTTTTCTTTTTTGCCGCGGGAAATAAAACATTGTTAAGAATCAACCGATAACCGGGAGAATTGGGGTGTAAATCAAGTACTGTAGCGGGGTCACCAACTTGATGTTGAAAATCTTCTGGATCATGACCACCATAAAAAGTGAACATACCTTTTCCTTTCTGCCCATGAATATAGCGTGCTTCACCATTTAATTCACAACTCCCCAAAATAAGAATATTCGACTTCACTAATTGGGAGTCAAAAGCAGTTGTTTGCCCCATAAATCCTTTAACTAATTGCGTGTGATTCTGACACAACATGCTTGGTATAGGATCCCATTTGGCAGAAAACTCCATCAGGGTAAAATAATCTTTTTCCATTGGAATTTTCCGTTTTGAGGTCATATCAATATCCGAAAATTCATATTGCTCCGGACGTCTCTCTAAAACAAAATCTTTAAAAGCAAACGAGCGATCATAGTGCAATTGTGCTTGATAATTAGATGAAGTTGCGTCTCCATCGAACATCGCCTCGCAAATATCCAATCCATTTGCTGCCAAAGCAATATCAAAACTATCCGTTGCTGAACACATGGCAAACATAAAACCGCCACCAATTACGAAGTGGCTAATTTTTTGAGCTACAGCCCCTTTTTCATCAGAAACCTTAGCATACCCCAATTTTTTAGCCAGGGATTCTGCTTCTTTTTTTTGTTCAATGTACCAAGGCGTGTTTTTGTAGGCTCCGTAAAATTTACCATATTGACCTGTAAAATCCTCGTGATGAAGGTGCAGCCAATCGTACAAAACCAGTTGATCTGATAAAACTTCGTCATCGTAAACAGCTGTAAAAGGAATTTCGGCATACGTAAGCACAAGTGTTACCGCATCATCCCAGGGTTGTTTCCCCTTTGGGGTATACACTGCAATTTTGGGCGCTTTTTCTAGCAACACAGCCTCCATGTTTTGAGAAGGACTTGCTATTTGCTTCAAGAGTTCAGCCGCATCATTCTCAGAAATCAGCTCAAAGCTTACCCCACGAATTTGGCACTCTTTGCGTATTTCGGGAACATCAGGCACTAAAAAAGAGCCCCCTCGATAATTCAGCAACCAATTGGCTTTATAGTTTTTGTCTAAACACCAATAGGTAATTCCGTATGCTTTAAGATGGTTTTGCTGCGAGGTTTCGTCCATAGGCAACAAAATAAAACCTGCCTTTGCTAGTGTTGAAATTATAAAAAAAAGAAAACTTAAGCCGTATTTTGTATTCATGTAGTGCGGTATATTTTTCAAATTTAAACAAAACAACGGTTATCGCGTTGTATAAATTGGAATCAAAATCAAATCATCGCCACTCAACAAAACTTGAGGTCGGCAGGCTTGTTTTGAAAGCGGAAAATAATCACGTAAAAATACGCATTACAGATTTGAAAAAACATGATAATTTTGAGCGTATAAAATCTTAGCCCATGAAATATTCTGTTAATTACTCCGACCCCAGCTCCAACAACAGGAAAACTTCAACAATTCTAAAAAAAATAGGCATTGCAGTATTGGCCCTATTGTTGATTACTTTTTATGTCTTGTCTTTTCAATTTTTATTGAGCAACTAGTTCAATCTAATTTGACTAGTTCATGCTGAATGGCATACACCACCAAACCGGCAACATTTCTGGAATCGGTCTTTAGCAGAAGGTTCGTGCGGTGTCCTTCCACCGTCCGGGGACTTATGAATAAGTATTCTCCAATTTCTGCAGCGTTTTTTTGTTTACAAATCAGTTTCAGTACCTCAATTTCTCGTTCCGACAGCAGACTTTTATCCAAAACACTTTTTATTTTATTTTGCGACAAGACGCCTTTCTTAATTATTTTGCGCACATACTCTGAATAATAAAA
>JBOFUD010000478.1:0-2477 GCA_051652385.1 Flavobacterium sp. | reverse complement strand
TTGCTAGACATAGCGGCTGAATACGCAAATTACTCCAGCGATTTAACCAGAACCATCCCGGTTTCGGGACGCTATTCTGAAAGACAAAAAGCCGTGTATAATGCCGTACTTCGCGTGAAAAATGAAGCTACAAAAATGCTAATACCCGGCACGATGTGGAAACAATACCATGTAGAAGTGGGCAAAATAATGACTTCAGAATTATTAGGTTTAGGTCTGATTGACAAAGCCGATGTACAAAACGAAAACCCAGATTGGCCGGCTTACAAAAAATATTTCATGCATGGAACTTCCCACCACATGGGACTCGACACGCACGATTACGGATTGCTCTACGAACCAATGCAGGCCAATATGGTCTTTACGGTAGAACCTGGAATTTATATTCCTACCGAAGGTTTTGGCATCCGACTTGAGGACGACGTGGTAATTCAAAAATCAGGTGAACCGTTCAATTTGATGGGCAACATTCCGATCGAAGCAGACGAAATCGAAAGTTTAATGAACGCATAAAAAAACTAAACACGAATTACACTAATTTTCACGAAAAATATAATTCAAAATTAACACAACAAACGGCATCTCTTCTGGAAGCCGTTTTTTTTTACCCCAAAAAATGTAACATTCCGCTCTGACCGCTTACTAATTCCTTACACCTTAAAACACACAATCATGCAAGCACACGAAATAGACTACCATATTTATGGCGAAGAAATGCAATATGTAGAGATCGAACTCGACCCACAAGAAATTGTAGTTGCCGAAGCAGGAAGCTTTATGATGATGGACAATGGCATCCAAATGGAAACCATTTTTGGCGATGGTTCCCAACCAGAAAACGGTTTGTTTGGCAAATTATTGAGCGCCGGAAAAAGAGTCTTAACCGGCGAAAGCCTCTTCATGACGGCCTTTATCAATCAAAATCATACCAAAAGCCAAGTATCGTTTGCCTCACCCTACCCCGGAAAAATCATTCCAATCGATTTGACCCAATTCAACGAAAAGTTCATTTGCCAAAAAAACGCCTTTCTTTGCGCCGCCAAAGGAGTCGCTATTGGCATTGAATTCTCCAAAAAATTAGGCACCGGACTATTTGGTGGCGAAGGTTTCATTATGCAAAAACTGGAAGGCGACGGCATGGCATTCGTGCATGCCGGCGGAACGCTGGCCAAAAAAGAACTACAAGCCGGCGAAATCCTAAAAGTAGACACAGGTTGCATCGTCGGTTTCACCAAAGAGATCCATTACGATATCGAATTTATTGGCGGCATCAAAAACTCTCTTTTTGGCGGCGAGGGCTTATTTTACGCAACTTTACGCGGACCAGGCACCGTTTACATTCAATCGCTCCCCTTCTCCCGATTGGCCGATCGCATCATTGCCTCAGCTCCAAGAGCCGGCGGCGATAGCCGTGATGAAGGCAGTCTTTTAGGCGGATTAGGAAGCCTACTCAACGGAGACAGGCGCTTTTAGTTTTTATAACCCTTTTCAAATCACCCCAAAAGCCAACACCTTTTGGGGTGATTTTTTTTAGGAGCAGTAAGCACAGGGATTTTTTATAAACACCGTCCCGCTATCCGCTATATCTTTGCTTTTTAAAAGAAAAAAGCAAAGGATACCGCTCCTATCGGGGCTAAAAGGGAACAACCGTCTTTATTGGGTTACATTTTGAATTCAAAAAGTCTAAAAATAAAAAGTACTTTTGCAAAAAACACTCGAACTTTGAAAACCCTACACTATAAAAACACCTCTATCGCATTCACCGACACGGGCAAAGGAACCGCCATCGTTTTACTCCATGGCTTTCTCGAAAATCAATCGATGTGGAGTGCTTTAGTACCCGTTTTGAGTCAGAAATACCGGGTAATTACCATCGATTTGTTAGGTCACGGTCAAACCGAGCCACTGGGTTACGTACAAACCATGGAAGACCAAGCCGATATGATTCATGAAGTCCTTTCGAGTTTGCGCCTGCGCAAAGCGGTTTTCATCGGGCACTCTATGGGCGGTTATGTAGCATTGGCCTATGCAGAGTTGTATCCTGAAATCGTCAAAGGATTGGTATTGCTCAACTCCACCGCCAAAGAAGATAGTCCCGAACGCAAAACCAACCGGGATCGTGCCATCAAAGTGGTCAAACAAGACTACGAAACCTTTGTTCGTCTATCTATCGCCAATTTATTCAGCGAAGACCACCGAGACCGATTGAACGACCGCATCGAAAAAGTAAAAACTGAAGCTTTACAGACGCCCTTGCAAGGCATCGTTGCCTCTCTCGAAGGGATGAAAATCCGTGAAGACCGTGAAGTACTGCTTCATACTACTTCATTCCCTAAACTATTGATTCTAGGAAAAAAAGATCCGGTTTTGAACTATGACGAAACAGTCTCTCAAATTCAAGAAACCACCGTTGGATTGGTTACTTTTCCCGATGGTCACATGAGCCACATCGAGAATGAAGCGGATTTGGCTAAAGA
>JBOFUD010000477.1:0-1774 GCA_051652385.1 Flavobacterium sp. | reverse complement strand
GGAAACAAAAGTTTAGGAAACTTCCGCCTGGATGGTATTCCTGCAGCAGATCGGGGTGTTCCTCAAATTGAAGTAACATTTGATATTGATGTTGATGGTATTTTATCTGTAAAAGCCAGAGAAAAAGAAACGGGTGTTGAACAATCAGTAACAATTCAAGGTGCATCAAATTTAAGTGAAACTGAAGTTGAAAAAATGTTAGCTGAAGCAGAGAAATTTGCAACGGCTGATAAAGAGAAACGAGAAAATATTGACTTAAAAAATCAAGCAGAAGCATTATGTTTTGAAGCAGAAAAAGAACTTTCTCTTTTAAAAGATAACATTTCTGAAGATAAAGAGCAGAATATTACAACGTTAATCGAGAATATACGAAAAGAAATTTCGAATAATAATTTAGAAGGTTTAAAAGCAAAAATTGAAGACTTAAAAATAGCGATGAAAGATTTAGTTGCTACAAAAATGGATAATGGCTCAGGATCTGATCCAATGTCAAATTTAAATGACTTATAATAAAAAAATTTTAAAGTATCAAACGAATCTTAAGATTCGTTTGATACTTTATTGTCGTCAACAATAATACATTCAGTTGTTAAAATCATGCTTGCAATTGAGGTAGCGTTTTGAAGACCTGAACGTGTTACTTTAGCTGGATCAACAATACCTTCTTCGTACATATTCCCAAATGTATCTGTAGCTGCGTTATAACCAATTTCAAATTCCTGTTGTTGAACTTTTTCAATAGTAACTGCACCATTTATACCTGCATTCTCAGCGATTCTTTTTAATGGTGCCAAAATTGCTCTTGAAATAATCATCGCTCCAATTAATTCGTCTTCTTTTAAATTATTTTTAGCCCATGTGACTAAGTTATCTGATAGATGAGCAAACGTTGCACCCCCCCCTGGAACAATCCCTTCCTCAACTGCTGCTCGTGTTGCATTAATTGCATCTTCTAAACGTAGTTTTTTATCTTTCATTTCCGTTTCAGTAATAGCCCCTACGCGAATCACAGCGATTCCACCTGATAATTTAGCAATTCGATCTTGTAGCTTTTCCTTTTCGTATCCAGTATCTGAGATGCTAACCTGTTTTCTAAGTTGTTCACAGCGAATATTAATTTTTTCCAATGTTTGTCCATCGGAAACAATAGTTGTTGTATCTTTATCAACAATAATTCTACGCGCCTGACCTAATAAATTTAATTGAATATTATCTAAGCTTAACCCTGCATCTTGAGTAATTACTGTTCCACCTGTTAAAACTGCTACATCCTCTAGCATTTGTTTTCTTAATTCTCCAAATCCTGGAGCTCGAACGGCTACAACATTTATGATTCCACGTAATTTATTTAAGATTAACGTGGCTAACGCTTCTTTTTCAACATCTTCAGCAATTATTAAAAGAGGACGTTTAGTTTTTGTAATCTGTTCTAAAATAGGAAGTAAATCTTGCTGCACTAAAGTAATTCGTTTATCTGTTAGAAGAATATATGGGTTTTCGTAAGAAACTTCCATTTTCTCTGGATTCGTTATAAAGTAAGGTGAGATAAAACCTTTCTCTAATTTCATTCCTTCTGTAATTTCTAATTCTGTAACAACTCCTTTTCCTTCTTCTAATGATATAACGCCTTCTTTTCCTACTTTTTCGATTGCATCTGCAATTAAAGAACCAATTACTTCGTCATTTCCTGAAGAAATAGTTGCAACTTGTTGAATTGATTGAAGATCTTCAACCGGTTGGGCAAATTCATTAATTTGAAGTACTAAGTATTGAG
>JBOFUD010000476.1:0-2382 GCA_051652385.1 Flavobacterium sp. | reverse complement strand
GGTTGTCAAGTAGGAATGAATGCGACATATGAGAATGTAACCACTAAAAAAGCATGGTTTGAATACCAAATAAAGGCAACAGATTTCGATATTCAACGAGCCTACAAAGAAATAAAACTTTTTCGAGAAATGGCTAGTGCCGCCGGGAAAGCGCAAGGGATTGTATCCCTAGACTATAAACTAAAAGGCCGTTTAAACGAAAAAATGGAACCCGTATTACCATCGCTCAAGGGAAATGGCGTAGTTTCAGTAAAAAATATCAAACTTTACGGATTAAAGATGTTTACAGTTGTAGGTAGCCAAACCAATCACGATAAAATTAAAAATCCAGAACTTTCGAAAGTAGCCATTAAAAGTTCCATTAAAAACAACATCATCACCATTGAACGATTCAAATTCAAATTTGCTGGGTTCAGACCAAGAATAGAAGGTACAACAAGCTTGGATGGCAAACTAAATATAAAAATGCGTTTAGGGCTACCGCCGTTAGGAATTTTTGGATTACCAATAACCGTAACAGGAAACAAAGACAATCCAAAAATAAAAATAGGCCAAGAATCAAAGGATTTAAAAGAGACGGAAGATACTGGAACGGACTAATCGAAAAATCTTCTGTTTAAAAAACCATCCAAAGAAAATGCCCCAAAAAGTCAAAAACTTATTGGGGCACTTTTTAAATATAGTGCAAATATTCCTTTAATTTAAAACCGTTTTATTCTTGATATAAAGCTTCAATTTGATCCATAAATGTATCCAAAACAATTCTTCTTTTTAATTTCAAGGTTTGTGTCAGAAATCCATTTTCAACAGTAAAGGGTATGTCAGAAAAAATAAACTTTTTTGGTATTTCGTAACCACCATACTTACTCTTCAAACTTTTCCTAATTTCAATACCAACAAATTCTTGAACAGAAGGCAGATGAATTAATTTATCCACATCGGTTTTTATATTTAAAAGTTCGGCTGTCTTGCGTAAAGTAGCGTGATCTGGCACAACAACGCAAATATTATAAGGCCTACCATCGCCATAAATCATGGCCGCCTCTATGTAGGGCAATAAAACAATATCCTCTTCAAGCGCAGAAGGAAAAACATATTTGCCATTTTCCAATTTAAATTGTTCTTTGAAACGACCCGTAATATATAAAAACCCGTCGGCATCTAACTTGCCGCGATCGCCCGTTTTCAGCCAACCATCTTCGGTAAAGATTGCTTTGGTGGTTTCGGGTTTGTTATGATAGCCTGCCATAATATTAGGCCCCATTACCTGAATTTCTCCATCTTCATTATTATCATCAACCATGGCTTTGTCGATACGAATTTTAATAAATTCAAGGGCACAACCCACACTCCCTTTTCGATTTAATTCAGGACTATTCATAGTTATGGCTGGAGAGGTTTCGCTTAGTCCGTAGCAATTGTATACTGAAATACCTATATCTGCAAAAAAACTAGAAACGTCTTCATTCATTTGAGCGCTAGCCGTAACGCTTGCCAGTAAATTACCTCCGAAACGTTCTTTAATTTTAGAAAAAACTAATTTAGTTCCAATCCAATATCTCACTTTTGTTCCTATTGCCACACGGCCTTCCTTCAAACGATATTCTCGGGCTGCCGCTAAAGAACTATTGAATAATTTGAATTTAAATCCACCTTCCTCTTCCATTTTCTGATGAATACCCGCGTAAATTTTATTAAACACACGTGGCACAGCAATTAAAAAAGTAGGCTTTACTTTTACAAAATCATCTGCAAGTGTTTCCATGCTAGTCATAAAACCTATAGAACCTCCAAAAAAGAGCCAATTATAAAGTTCAGCTGTTTGACCATAACTGTGTGCCCATGGCAAAATGGATAAACTTACCGATTTTTGGCTCAGATGATTGATATATCGTCTAAAACCCGCTCTAGAATTTGACGTTAAATTGCCATGGGTAAGCAAAACCCCTTTAGGATCTGAAGTAGTTCCCGAAGTATAAATTAAGCAAGCAATATCACTTGAAGAAGGAATATTCGCAGAAACAAAATTATGCTCACCAATTACCTCTAAGTGATTCATACTTTGTTCCCCACTAGTATCCATAATATAAATATGCTCTAAAGCAACAGTGTTCTCTTTTAAGTTTTTTATTTGCTCATAAATTGCAGGAGAAGAAACTAGTAAAAATTTAATAGCAGCATCCTTTATTATATACTCCCAAGTACTGTAATTTTCACTTTCATACATAGGAACAAATCTTGCTCCTAACCCATAAGAGGCAAAAGCAGCAACAGCCCATTCCGCACGGTTACTACAAATTATACCCACAGCATCGCCTTTTTGAATATTTAAATGAGCCAAACCTCCTCTAAAATGGTCAACACGTTTCCCTACATCACCAT